>NZ_WBKS01000043.1:0-39883 GCF_008868145.1 Micromonospora sp. AMSO1212t | reverse complement strand
GGTGACGAGGGCGGCGGTCAGGGCGACGCCGAGGGCGGTCCTGATGCGTCGGTTCACTGTGGTCCTTCCGGCGAAACGGTGGAACAGGACCTACCCCACTGTACGGTCGCGGGCCGGTGCCCGCCGGGGACGCGACCCGGCACGGTGGCCCCGTGCCGGGTCGCGCCGACGGTCAGCCGGCCGCGCAGGCCGGCGTGCCGGAGGGGGCGGTACCCGTGCCCTGGAATCCGAACTCGGTGGTGCCACCGGCACCGACCTGGCGGTTGTAGTCCACGTTGCGGAAGGTCACCGCACCGGTGGTGCCGCTGGCCTGGGCGCTCCAGGTGTTCGTGATCGCCGAGCCCGAGGGCACCGTGAGCGACACGGTCCACCCGTTGAGCCCACTGGAGCCCGCGGTGATCCGGACGTTGGTGACGAAGCCGCCCGGCCACTGGTTGGTGGTGAACGTGGCGGTGCAGGCGCCGGTCGGCGGGGGAGTCGTCGGCGGCTCGCTGGTCGGCGGCGTCGAGGTGGGCGGGGTCGAGGTGGGCGGAGTGCTGGTCGGCGGCGCGGTGGTCGGCGGCGGGGTGCCGCCCTCGTTGAGCGCGTTCAGCACGGCGGTGTACGCCTGCTTCTTGTTGCCGCTGCCGTCGAACAGCAGCGGGGTGCCGCTGGCCCGCCAGGAGTCGGTGTCCCGGATGCCCCAGACGGTGATGCCGTTGCACCGCGCCACGGCCAGGCAGTCCCGGGTCACGTTGCCGTACGACGTGGCCTGGCTGCTGCCCGAGCCCTCGATGTCCAGCTCGGTGATCTGCACGTCGACGCCGAGCGCGGCGAAGTTCTGCAGCGTGGTGCGGTAGTTGCTCGGGTACGGCGACCCGCTGTTGAAGTGCGACTGGAAGCCGACGCAGTCGATCGGCACGCCCCGGGCCTTGAAGTCCCGGACCATGTTGTAGACGCCCTGGGTCTTGGCCCACGACCAGTTGTCGGTGTTGTAGTCGTTGTAGCAGAGCTTGGCGCCCGGGTCGGCGGCGCGGGCGGCCCGGAACGCGGCCTCGATCCAGTCGTTGCCGGTCTGCTGGAGGTTCGAGTTGCGGCGGGCGCCGCTGTTGCCGTCGTCGAACGCCTCGTTCACCACGTCCCAGGAGTGGATCTTGCCCCGGTAATGGGTGGCGACCTGGGTGACGTGGTTGATCATCGCCTCGCGCAGCGCGCTGCCGGACAGGCTTCCCGTCCACCCGGGCTGCTGCTGGTGCCAGAGCAGCGCGTGGCCGCGCACCCGCATGCCGTTGGCCTGAGCGTGCGCGACGAGCCGGTCGCCGGCGCTGAAGTTGAACTGGTTCCGGGACGGCTCGGTGGCGTCCCACTTCATCTCGTTCTCGGCGGTGACCATGTTGAACTCGCGGTTCAGGATGCCGACGTACGTGCTGTCGGACAACTTGTTCACCGCCACCGCCGTGCCGAAGTACCGGCCCTGCTCCGCCGCCGACGCGCCGAGCGTCGTGCCGGCGCTGGCACTGGTCGCCACCGCTATCGTGGCGGCGACCATCGCGGCCCCCGCCACCATCGCGACCACAGCGGTCCGCGGGCGTGACCGGGCTGCCGCGCTCCCGCTGCCGCGGGCGAGCACCTTGTCCATCTGAACGCCTCTCTAGCCTGTCAATGGGATCGGTTCGCCTCGGCCACCGCCCGCCACGACGTCGGCTCCGCGCGGCCGCCCGGTGGCCGCGCCAGGTGGGGGAGTGACTCCCCGGCACATCGTGAGTGGATCGAAGCGAATCTCTGCCCGAAGCTTACCGGAAGCGTTCCGAAAACTTAATCACCTCGATATGTCGACATCGGGGCACGCGGCGCCGGGTGGACGGGCGGGATCCGCGTGCGGGCACGGCCTGCGGGCGTGCCCGTGTCGCCCGCCGTGGCTCCGGAAGTTTCGGGGGGCCGCCGGTTCTGCCGGTTGAGTCGATCGCGCCTGCGGGCCGATGCTTGGTGAATCGACCGTAGACGATGGAAGGGGTCCCGGAGCATGCGCCGACCCGCGCTCGTCGTACTCGTCCTCGCCGCCCTGCTCGCCGGCACCCCGGCGGTCGCCCGGGCCGGCGCCGCCGCACCGCCGCCCGACCCCGCCGCGCTCGCCGGGCTCCGCACGCCCGGCACCGCCTGGGGGCACGACCCGGCCACCGGCCGGCTCACGGTCACCGCCGACGACACGGTACGCGGGCGCGAGCTGGCCGCGTTGCGGCGCACCGCCGACCGGGCCGGCGCGGTGCTGCGCCACGAACCCGGGCGGCTGCGCACACTCATCGCCGGCGGCCAGGCGATCTACGGCGGCGGTGGGCGCTGCTCCCTGGGCGCGAACGTGCGCAGCGGCACCACCTGGTACTTCGTGACCGCCGGGCACTGCACGCGCCTCGCCGCCACCTGGTACGCCGACAGCGCCCGCACCACCGTGCTGGGCAGCCGGACCGGCAGCAGCTTCCCCGGCAACGACTACGGCGTGGTCCGCTACACCGGCGCCGTCGCCCATCCGAGCGCGGTCCACACCTACCCCGGGCAGGTCACCGTCACCGCCGCCGGCAGCGCGTACGTCGGACAGGCGGTCTGCCGCAGCGGCGCCACCACGGGCGTGCGGTGCGGCACCGTCACCGGGCTGAACGCGACTGTCAACTACGCCGAGGGCAGCGTCACCGGACTCATCCGCACGAACATCTGCGCCGAGCCGGGCGACAGCGGCGGCCCGCTCTACGTGGCCGCGACCGGCACCGTCATAGGCGTCCTCTCCGGCGGCAGCGGCAACTGCACGACCGGCGGCACCAGCTACTACCAGCCGATCCTGGAGATCCTCGCCGCGTACGGCCTGACCATCCCCTGACCGGCGGTGCGGCCGGGGCGCGTCACGCGCGCCCCGGCCGGTGGTCAGCCCGCGCAGTTGTTGTTGCGCACCGGCCGGGTCAGCCGCTCCTGGTCCCCGAACGCCGCGTAAACCCGCAGGTAGCACGGCAGGTCCACGTCGCCGTAGTAGCTGACGACCTGGTCGTCGTAGTGCGTGGTGCCGCTGTCGGTCACCTGCCACGTGCCGCCGTCACCGGACTGGATCTCCCAGTAGACGTCGCCCGAGCAGCCGTCCAGGCCGCGCGACCAGGCGATCAGGTTCGCCCCGTTGTAGATCTCCGACTGCACCAGGGTGCAGGCCGCGGCCTGGGCCGGTGTCGCGACCGCGAGCAGGCCCGCGGCAGTCATCGCCCCGGCGCCGAGCGCCGCCATCAGCTTGCGCATGCTTCAGCTCCTCCACGGTGGATGGTGGATCTTTCCGCCGAGGGTAGCGAAAGGTGAAAACAAGCTTCAATGCCTGAGCGATAAACGTGGGAAATCTTCAGCTCGCGGCGTCGCCGGGCACGGCCATCTCGCCCAGGCGCGACCAGTCCTGCTCCGGCACCGTCACGTTGACGATCCTGGGCGTCTCGGCCAGATGCGGCGGCAGCGTGCGCTGGGCGGTCCGGAAGTGCTCCGACTGCACGTGCGCCGCGCCCGCCTCGTCGTCGCGGAACGCCTCGACCAGCACGTACTCGGTCGGGTCGTCCAGGCTGCGGGACCAGTCGAACCACAGGCAGCCGGGCTCGGCCCGGGTCGCGGCGGTGAAGTCGGCGGCGATCTGCGGCCAGTTGTCGGCGTCCTCCGCACGGACCCGGAACTTCGCGGTAATGAAGATCATGGGATCAGGCTACCCAGGCCGGATGGCCGCCGTGCGGCATCAGCTCTTGGCGGCCGGGCCGAGCAGTTCGGCGGCCCGCCGGTCGGCGAACGCGGTGACCGCCTGCTGCCCGGCGCCGAACACGATCGCCAGGCCGAGCAGCGCGGCCGTGCTGCTCACGCTGGTCTCCACCAGGCCGCCGATGACCAGCATGATGCCGACCACCGCGACCAGCGGACCGATGGCGAGCTTCAGCAGCCCCTGCTGGAACGGCAGCTTGTAGGGCAGCCCGCCGGACCGTGAGGTGATCATCGAGGGCAGCGCGCTGAGGAACGCCCCGAGCGCACCGGCGATCAGCACGAAGAACAGCAGCCGCCAGGCCGGCACGGCACCGGCGTCGGTCGGCGCCTCCAGCAGCCGTACGTCGTGGCTGCGCCACTGCACCAGCACCACCAGGACCTCCGCCACCAGCGCGAACACCGACAGCCCCAGCATCCGGTTGCGTAGCCGGCGCGCCGACTCGTGGAACTCGTCGGACGCGGAGTGGTAGCGCAGCAGCAGTGCCTGCACCCGGGCGCGCAGCAGCGCGTCGGACGGGGTGCCGGCCGACGGGTCGAGATCGGTGAGCACTTTGTCGTCGGCCGGCAGCACCTGCGCCGCCGCGCTCCGGTACGCCGGCAGCAGCCCGGTCAGCTCGTCCGGGCTGCGCAGCGCCACCATCCCCCGCTCCACCGAGTGGATCGTCTGCCACGCGTACTCCAGGTTGCCGCCTCGCAACCACTCGACCACGCCGCTGCGTCCGAGCACCCCCTCCACCCCGGACAGCTGCGCGCGCAGCGCTCCGGCCCGCTCCGGGTCGCGCGCGGACAGTACCGCGAGCTGCTGGTACAGGTCGTCGAGCTTGGTGCGGACGCGGACCTGCCACACCGCGCCGGGAACCGACGTGGCGGGCGGGACCGGCAGGCCCTCCGGTGCGTTCCGGGGCCCGGGTAAGGCCTCGGGCTGGGTCTCCTGCTCGATCATGGCGCCCCACCTCTTTCCCCCCGCCGCGCGGACCTGCTATCACTATTCCCAGGTCAGGGCCATGATGGCTAGCGCACACCGGACAGTTGACACGGCTTGCGAAGGCGCGGGATCCGGCCCGACGGACGAGGCCGGAGCGCTCGGGCGGTCGGTAGCCTGAGCCGGTGACCGTCTACGCCCTCGCACAGATCACCATCCACGACCGGGCGCGCTACGACAGGTATGCCGCCGCCTTCCCGCCGGTGCTGGCCCGCTACGGCGGGAAGCTGCTCGCCGCCGACACCGCCCCCCGCGTGGTCGAGGGCGACTGGCCGCACCAGAAGGCGGTACTGCTGTCGTTCGACAACCGCGAGGACTTCGAGCGCTGGTCCACCTCGCCGGAGTACCGGGAGATCTCCCGGGACCGGGAGGCGGCCACCGAGGGCGTGGTCCTGCTGCTCGACGGGATCGGCCACGCCTGGCCGGCCTGAGCCGTCAGAGCCGGTGGCGCACCCACACGTTGGGCTCGACGTACGCGGCGTGGTCGTGGTCGACGTCGACGAGCACCGGCGTCAGCGCGCCCGGCACGCGTACCGGGCCGGAGGTGTCGAACGGCAACCCGGTCCAGCGCCGCCAGTCGGCGAGCGTGCCGGTCACCGTCATCGACCGGGGCGCGATCCGCTCGATCACCCCGCCCGCGCGGACGTGCACCCGCAGCCACGGGTCGGCCGGCAGCCCGTCCGGGCCGCGCCGGGCCACGTACTCGGTCATCGGCACGTCCGGGACGGCGGCCTTGCCGTTCGGGCGCACCGGCGCCACCAGCGTGCCGAAGCCCGCCCGGGCCACCGCCGCGCGCATGGCCGCGAGCATCAGCCCGGACACCCCGCCGCCGCGCCGGTCCGGGCGCACGCAGATCTCCAGCGCCGACACCAGGTTCGGAGTGGACCCGGTGAGCCGGCCCAGCGTGGCCCGCTGGATCACCCGGTCCCAGCCGCCGTCGGGCAGCTCGTCCTCGGTCCAGCGCAGCGGCACCGCGTACCCCCGGGCCACGGCCCGGCCCGGCTCGGCCGGATCGACGGCCGCGAAGACGAACTCGGGGTACGTCTCGTGCGCGACGCCGTAGTAGAGCGCGCCCATCGGATCCCAGAGCATGAACGGCGGCCAGGCGCCGTCGAAGTCGGCGTCGAGCAGCGGTGCCAGGTCGGGCCGCTGCGCCAGGGTCACGATCTCCACTGTCACGCCGGGCAGGCTAGAGCCGCGCGGCCCGGACCGCACGCCGTTTTGTCCGCGCCGCTGGTTAGGCTGCCGGCATGGCAGATCCGTTCCGGGTACGCGTCACCGTGCGCGGCTACGAACTCGACACGCAGGGGCACCTCAACCAGGCGGTCTACCTCCAGTACGCCGAGCACGCCCGCTGGGAGTGCCTGCGCGCGTCCGGCATCGGCCAGGACCGGCTGCTCGCCGGCGGCGTCGGGCCGGTCGCGCTGGAGGTGACGGTGCGCTACCTGCGGGAGCTGCGCGGCGGCGACGAGGTCGACGTGACCTGCGAGTTCCACTGGGGCGAGGGCAAGACGTTCCGGATCGGCCAGGAGTTCACCCGCGCCGACGGCACCCCGGTCGCCTCGGTCAGCGGCGTCGGCGGCCTGCTCGACCTCACCGAGCGGCGGCTCGTGGCCGACCCGCGCGAGCGGTTCCGGGCGCTGGCCACCGATCCCGTGCCGATGAGCCTGTGACGCCCGGTCAGCCCGCCGCGCGCAGGTAGGCGAGCACGGCGAGCACCCGCCGGTTGGTGTCCTCGTCCGGCGGCAGGCCGAGTTTGGCCAGGATGTTGCCCACGTGCTTGCCGACCGCCGCCTCGGTGACGTACAGCCGGCCCGCGATGGCCGCGTTGGAGTGGCCCTCGGCGATCAAACCCAGCACCTCCCGCTCACGGGGGGACAGCGCGCCGAGCGGGTCGCGCGGACGTCGCAGCAGGTGCCGCACCACGTCCGGGTCGACGGCGGTGCCGCCGGCCACCACCCGGCGCAGCGTCGCGGCGAACTCCGCGACGTCGGCCACCCGGTCCTTGAGCAGGTAGCCGACCCGGTTGCCGTCGCCGCTGTCGAGCAGCGCGGCCGCGTACCCGCTCTGCACGTGCTGGCTGAGCACCACCACGGCGAGGTCCGGGCGTTCGGCGCGCAGCGTGACGGCCGCGCGCAGGCCGTCGTCGCGGTGCTGCGGCGGCATCCGGATGTCGGTCACCAGGAGGTCGGGCCGGTGCGTGCGGACCGCGTCGAGCAGCTCGGGGGCGGAGCCGACGGCGGCGTCCACCGCGAAGCCAAACCGGGTCAGCAGGCCCACCAGGCCCTCCCGGAGCAGCACCTCGTCCTCGGCCAGGACGACCCGGGTCACGGACGGCACGGCAGCTCCACCCGCACGAGGGTAGGCCCACCGGGCGGGCTGGACAGCAGCAGCCGCCCGTCCGCCGCGGCCACCCGGTCCGCGAGCCCGGTCAGGCCGGTGCCGCGCGCCGGGT
Organism: Micromonospora sp. AMSO1212t; assembly: GCF_008868145.1. NCBI lineage: Bacteria > Bacillati > Actinomycetota > Actinomycetes > Micromonosporales > Micromonosporaceae > Micromonospora > Micromonospora sp. AMSO1212t. Next base: position 32,699 of record NZ_WBKS01000043.1, on the reverse strand, counting down.
CGGCGCCGCCCCGGCCGTCGTCGCGTACCTCGACCACCAGCAGGCGGTCGGTACGGGTCAGCCGTACCTGCGCCCGGCCGGCCCCGGCGTGCCGGGTGACGTTGCCGAGCGTCTCCGAGACCACGTACCAGGCGGTGGTCTCCACCAGGTCGGGCACCGGGCGGGTCAGGTCGGCGTGCACGGTGACCGGGACGACCGACCGCGCGGCCAGGTCACCGACGGCGGCGGCCAGGCCGAGTTCGGTGAGCTGTGGCGGGCGGATGCCCTGGACGATGCCGCGCAACGTCACCATCAGCTCCTTGGCCTGCTCGTGCGCCGCCGCGAGCGGCTTCGCCACAGGGGAGTCGTCCGGCACGTCCAGGCGGGCCAGCCCGAGCTGGAGGGTGAGACTGGTCAGGCGCGGCTGCACGCCGTCGTGCACGTCCCGCTCGATGCGGCGTCGCTCCGCCTCGTAGGCGCTCACCAGGCGGGCACGGGACCGGGTCACCTCGCGCAGGGCCGTCCCGGCGGGCGCGTCGTCGAGCAGCAGGCGGGTCACCGCCGCCTGGACCGCGACGAGCAGCCCGGCCAGGTAGACCAGCGCCGGGACCGCCAGCAGGCCGGCGAGCGCGTACGGCACCGCCTCGGCGGGGGAGTCGACAGTGGCCCAGAGCAGCACGATCCGGTCCTCGCCGCCGGCCAGCCACGGACCGGCGACGAGCGCCGCGTCCAGCAGCACGAGCAGGCCGAACATCCCGTACGCCAGCGGCACCGCCGCACCCAGCACGGCCAGGTAGGCGCCCTCCCGCCACCCGGTGGCGGTGGTGAAACGGGCGGCGAGCCCTCGCCACCCCGGCGCCGTCACCGGGCGGTCGTCGACCAGGCCGAGGCGCCACCGCTCGACCGCCGCCACCGGCGCGCCGGCCAGCGGGGCGAGCGCCACCACCGCCAGCGCCACCACGGCCAGCGCCGCCAGCGCCCCGGCGTCGACGGGGCGGCCCCGCCGCAGCGCGGCGGCCACCAGCAGCAGCGGCGCGGCGACGACCGTCGCGCCGAGCGCCGCCGCGCCGGCCAGGGGCAGGGTCGTGACGGCGTACGCCAGGGCCCGCCACGGCCATGCGGAGAGCAGGTAGCGGCGGCGGCGCAACGCGGCGGCCAGCCCTTGATCAACGGTCATGGCCCGACGCTAGCCAGGCCACGCCGCCCGGCCCAGCCGGTTGGACCCCGCTCTCCGGGTAGGTCTGGCCCTACCCCGCACCGCCCCGCCACGCCCCGTGCGCCCGGCCGCCCCGAGGCGGTGCACTCGACGGATGAGAAACCGCCTCGCCGGCGCATGCTGGCTGCTCGCCACCGCGTCGTTCCTGGTCGCCAATGTCATCGTCGGCCTGGCCTGGGAGCAACCCGGGTTCAGCTGGGCCGAGCACAACATCAGCGACCTCGGCAACGTGACGTGCGGCGTGTGGGACACCAGCCGGCCCCGCCCGGTCTGCTCGCCGTGGCACCCGGCCATGAACGCCGTGTTCGTCGGTGCCGGGCTGCTGCTCGCGTTCGGCGCGCTGCTCGCACACCGGGCGCTGCGCCCGGGCTGCGCCGCGGCCGTCGCCGTCGCGTCGATCGTGGCCGCCGGGTCCGGGTACGTGCTGGCCGGTCTCTACCCGGCGGACGTGGACGAGAACCTGCACGTGCTCGGTGCGCTGCTGGTCTTCGCGCCCGGCAACGCGGCGATGCTCGCCGCCGCGCTCGCCGGCCGGTCGCCGCTGCTGCGCGAGCTGCGGACCGTCAGCGCGCTCCTGGGCCTGCTCGGGCTGGCCGGCACCGTGCTGTTCCTGTCCCGGGTGGACGCCGGCATCGGCGTGGGCGGCATGGAACGCGTCGCCGTGTTCCCGCTGTTCGCCTGGCTGACGGCGGCCGGGCTCCGGCTGCTGCGGTCACGTCGGTCCCGGCCCCTATCCTGACCGGATGGAGCTGGCGTTCAGCGGCGAGGTGTGGTTCTGGCGCGGCCCGGCGCCGTACCACTTCGTCACGGTGCCCGCCGAGCAGAGCGCGGCGATCGAGGCCGCCTCGGCGTCGGTCACCTACGGCTGGGGCATGATCCCGGTGACGGTCCGCATCGGTGACACCGACTGGCGGACGTCGCTGTGGCCCAAGGACGGCCGGTACGTGGTGCCGCTGCGGGTCGCGGCGCGCCGGGCGGAGGGCATCGAGCTGGGTGACCGGGTCGACGTGCGGCTGACGGTGGACGTGTGACCGGGCCGGTGCTGGCCGAGGCGGGCCGGCTGCTCGCCGCAGCGCGGCGGCCGGTGGTCTTCACCGGGGCGGGCATGTCGGCCGAGAGTGGCGTGCCGACGTTCCGGGACGCCCAGACCGGGCTCTGGCAGCGGTACGACCCGCAGGAGCTGGCGACCCCGGCGGCGTTCCGGGCCGACCCGGCGCTGGTCTGGGGCTGGTACGAGGCACGCCGGCGCGGGGTGCGGCGGGCGCGGCCGAATCCGGGGCACCGGGCGGTCGCCGCGATCCAGGCGCGTCTGCCGGAGACGGTGGTGATCACGCAGAACGTCGACGACCTGCACGAGCGCGGCGGTGTGCCCGCCCCGGTACGCCTGCACGGCAGCCTGTTCGCACCCCGTTGCTCGGCCTGCGCCCGGCCCGCGCCGGTGCCGTCCGATCCGCCGGTGCCGCACGACGGTCCGGTGCCGCACGACGGTCCGGAACCGCACGCGCCGGAACCGCACGACGGGCCGCTGACCCCGCCCGCGTGCGCCGGATGCGGCGCGCCGGTGCGGCCGGGCGTGGTGTGGTTCGGCGAGGCGCTGCCGTCGGCCGCGCTCGACGCGGCGGTCGAGGCGGCGTCCGGCTGCGACCTGCTGCTGACTGTCGGCACCTCGGCGCTGGTGCACCCGGCCGCCGAGATCCCGCTCGTCGCGGCCCGCCTCGGCGCGCCCGTGGTGCAGGTGAACCCGGTGCCGACGCCGCTGGACGCGATCTGCGCGGTGAACATGCGCGGCCCGGCCGGCGAGGTGCTGCCCGCGCTGGTCCGCGCCGCATGGCCGGACGCCGACGCCGGCTGAACCGACCGCCGCCGCGCTGCCCGCCGCGCCGCCCGTCGTGCTGCCCGGCGGGCACCGGTGCGGCGAACCGGGCCGGGCGTGATCGCCGGAATCACCCGGTTCAACCGTCCGGGGCCGCCTACCGTCGGCGCAGGAGGTGGACCGGCGGAGGGCGGCGGACGTGGGACGCGAACGGGTGCGACGGAGGCTGCGCGCGCCCCGGCCGGGGCCGGACCAGCGCCGGGTCACCCCGTTCGAGATCTTCTTCGACCTGGTCTTCGTCTTCGCGCTCACCCGGATCATGGCGCTGATCGAGCCGCACCCGACCCCGGCCGGGATGGCCAAGGGCCTCCTCCTGCTCGTGCTGCTCTGGGTGGCGTGGCTGTCGTACACCTGGTTGGGCAACCACACGCCCGCCGACGTCGGGGTGGTGCGCGGCGGGTTCCTGGTCGCGATGGCCGCGTTGTTCCTGGCCGCCCTCGCCATGCCGCAGGCGTGGACGCCGGGCCCGGGGCTGGACGGGCCGCTGATCGTGGTGCTGGCCTACGTGGTGCTGCGCGTGGTGCACCTGACGCTGTTCCACTGGGCCGCGACGGGTGACCCGGCACTGCGCGCCCGGATCCGGTTCTTCGCGTTCGTCAGCGCCGTCGGCTGGGTGCCGCTGCTGCTCGGCGCGCTGCTGGACGGTGCCGCGCACGCGGCGCTGTGGGTGCTGGGCTTCGCCGTCGAGGTGGCCGGTCAACGGCTGTCGTACGCCCGTCGGGGCGCCTGGCCACTGCGCAGCCCGACGCACTTCGCCGAGCGGTACGCCCTGGTGCTGATCATCTCGCTGGGGGAGTCGGTGGTGGCCGCGGGGGTGGGCGCAGCCTCGGCGGTCACCGAGCCGCCGGTCCTCGCCGTGGCGCTCGTCGCCTTCGTGGTGACCGTCTGCCTCTGGTGGCTCTACTTTCACCGCACGTACCCGGCGGCGGCCCTTGCGCTCGCCGCCGCACCGGCGGCGCAGCGGGACCGGATGGCCGCGGACGCCTACAGCCAGACCCATCTGCTGCTCGTCGCCGGCGTCATCTACCTGGCGCTCGGCGTCGAACAGGTGCTGGAGCACGTCGCCGACCCGCAGGCCGGGCCCCGGCTGAACCCCTCGGCGGCGGTGGCGCTGTTCGGCGGCGCGGCCGTCTACCTGGCCGGACGGCTGCTGTTCCGCCGGCTGACCGGGCAGCCGGTCGGACCGGTCCGGCTGGCCGTCGCCGGGGCGGCGCTGCCGTTGGCCGTGCTCGGGACGGTGCTGCCGCCACCGCTGGCGCTGGCGGCGCTGGCCGGGCTGCTGCTGGCCGCGATCGCCGTCGATCGGCGCGGTGAGCCGTCCGCCGCCGGGCGGTCGACGGTAACCGATGCGCATCAACCGGTTTGAAAGCCGAACCACAGGAGAAGTGCAGGTCGCGCCCGGCAGAGTGGCCGGCGCGATCACGGGAGGTGGCGATGTCACGGAAACTGCGGGCGACCGCGTTGGCCGGGGTGCTGACCCTGGCGATCAGCGGCTGCGGCGGCGTCGGCGGGGGAGGGGACTCCGGTGGCGGTGGCGCCGAGGGCAGCGGCGCGCTGAGCACCATGGGCTTCAGCCTGTCCGACGAGATCGCCACCACCCGGGTGGACGCGTTCAAGCGCGACCACGGCGACGTCCGGCTGACGATCACCGAGGGCGCGTTCGACGAGCAGCAGTTCCTGTCGGCGGTTGCCTCGGGCAACCCACCGGATCTGGTCTACATGGACCGCAAGCTCATCGGCACGTACGCCGAGCGCGGCTCGATCCAGCCGCTCACCGACTGCGTCGAGAAGCAGCGGGTCGACATGGCGGAGTACCGGCAGTCCGCGCGGGAGCAGGTGACGCTCGACGGCACGGTGTACGGCATCCCCGAGTTCTCCCAGGTCCGCGTGCTCTACCTGAACGAGGCTCTGCTCAAGCGGGCCGGGCTGGGCGCCGACGACGTGAACCTGGCCGACTGGGCGGGCCTGCCCGCGCTCAACGCCAGGCTCGCCGCCGTCTCCGGGAGCCGGCTCAGCCGCATCGGCATCGACCCGAAGATCCCGGAGTTCCTGCCGATGTGGGCCAAGGCCAACGGCGCCGACATGATCTCCGCCGACGGCACCCGGGCCAACCTCACCGACCCGAAGGTGGTCGAGGCGCTCACCACCGGCGTCGGGCTCATCCAGGCCCAGGGCGGCTGGGGGAAGTTCAAGTCGTTCCGGGACACGTTCGACTTCTTCGGCGCGCAGAACCCGCTGGCGAAGAACCAGATCGCCGCGTGGCCGATGGAGGAGTGGTTCCTCAACCAGGCCGCGAAGAACAGCCCGGACGCCGAGCTGGTGGTCAAGCCGTTCGTGGACCGGCAGGGCAAGCCGCTGAGCCTGTCCTCCGGGCAGGCGTGGGTGGTCACCAAGGGGGCGAAGAATCCGGAGGCCGCCTGCGCGTTCGTCAAGCAGATGACCGCCACCGACACGTGGCTGGCCGCCGCCCGGGCGCGCGCCGAGGCGCGCAAGGCCGCGAACCTGCCCTTCACCGGCCTCTGGACCGGCAACACCACAGCCGACAAGAAGATCTTCGACGAGGTGTACAAACCCACCGGCAACAAGCGCTTCGACGACGCGGTGCAGACCATCCGCCAGGCGCAGGACGCCGCGTTCGCGATGCCCGCCTCGCCCGCCGGCGCCGAGTTCGACAAGGCGTGGACGGACGCGGTCAACCGGGTGCTGTCCGGTCAGGAGCAGCCCGCGCAGGCGCTCGACCGGGCCCAGCGGGAGGCGACCGCCGCGCTGGACAAGGCCGCGGACTAGCCCGCCATGGCCACCACCACCGTCACCCCTGCCGTACCGGGCCGGCGGCGCCGCGCGTCGCTGGCCCGGCGGGAGGCCCGCTGGGCGTACCTGTTCCTGGCACCGTGGATCGTCGGGTTCCTGGCGTTCACCGCCGGGCCGATGATCGCCAGCCTGTGGCTCAGCTTCACCGAGTACGACGTGATCAACTCACCGCGCTTCACCGGGCTGGACAACTACCGGCAACTGATGTCGGACCCGCAGGTGGCGCGCAGCCTCGGCAACACCGTCTACTACACCGCGCTGCACGTGCCGCTGGTGATGGCGATCTCGCTCGGGCTGGCCCTGCTGCTCAAGCGCGTCGGCCGGCTCTCCGGCTTCTTCCGTACCGTGTTCTACCTGCCGGTGATGACCCCGGCGGTGGCGGTCGGCATCCTGTTCCTGCTGCTGCTCAACACGCAGGACGGCCTGATCAACCGCGGTCTGGCGCTGGTCGGGATCGACGGTCCGAGCTGGACCACGGACCCGGACTGGGTGATGCCCGGCATCGTGCTGATGAGCCTGTGGAGCCTGGGCTCCACAGTGATCATCTATCTGGCCGCGCTGCAGGGCGTGCCCCGCGACCTGTACGAGGCGGCCCAGCTCGACGGCGCCGGCGCCTGGGCGCGGTTCCGGCATGTCACGCTGCCGATGATCTCCGGCGCGCTGTTCTTCACGCTGATCGTCAACACCATCGCGTCGCTGCAGATGTTCACCGAGGTCTACACCATGTACTTCGGCAACCGGCAGACCGCCGGTTCGTTCAGCAGCGACGCGGCGTCGTTCTACGTGATCCACCTCTTCCGGGAGGCGTTCCAGTTCCTGCACATGGGCTTCGCGTCGGCGATGGCCTGGCTGCTCTTCCTGATCATCCTGGTGATCACGCTGGTGCAGGTGAAGCTGGGCAACCGGTTCGTCTACTACGAGGGGGAGGACCGGTGGCCACCACGAGTCAGCCGCCGGCCGCCGGCGCCGTCGTCGCGCCGGTGACCGCGCCCGGACCGGTGCGGCAGGACGACGACGGCCGCCGGCCCCGCTGGCAGCGCGTGCTGTTCGTGCTCGCGCTGGTGGCCGCCGCCGTGGTCTTCCTGCTGCCGTTCGTCTGGCTGGTCGGCGCGTCGCTGCGACCCCGGGAGTACGTCTTCGCGCCGGGCCTGCTGCCCACGCCGTTCGCGCCGGACAACTACGCCCGGGCGTGGGACGCGATGCCGCTGTTCACCTGGCTGTTCAACAGCGTGGTGGTGGGGGTGGCGGCGGCGGCCGCGGCCACGCTGTCCAGCGCCTGGGTCGCCTTCGGGTTCGCGTACTTCCGGTTCCCCGGCCGCAACCTGCTGTTCGGTCTGGTGCTGGCCACCATGATGCTGCCGTTCGCGGTCACCATGATCCCGACGTACCTGATCTGGAACCGGCTCGGCCTGGTCGACACGCAGGTGCCGCTCTGGGCCGGCAACCTGTTCGGCTCGGCGTTCTACATCTTCCTGCTGCGCCAGTTCTTCCTGTCGCTGCCCCGGGAGTACTTCGAGGCGGCCCGGGTCGACGGGGCCGGCTATCCGCAGCTGTTCTGGCGGATGGCGTTCCCGCTTGTCCGTCCGGCCCTGCTGGTGGCGTTCGTGTTCGAGTTCAAGGCGAGCTGGACGGACCTGGTGAAGCCGCTGATCTATCTGCGCAACGAGCAGCTCTACACGCTGCCCCGGGGGCTGAAGGTGATCCTGGACCGGTTCGGCTACGGCGGCGAGCAGCAGTGGGAGGTCGTCCTCGCCGCCAGCGTGATCGCCACCGTACCGATGATCATCCTGTTCTTTTTGGCCCAGCGGCACTTCGTGGAGGGGATCGCGACGGGCGGGCGCAAGGGGTGAGCCTCACGCGCCGCGCGGCGCCCGCTTCGGGAAGACGGTGTACGCGACCGGCCAGAACACCAGCCAGCCCGCCATCACCACAGTGAGCCGGCCGGTCCACGCCCACAGCTCGGCGGTGCGCTCGCCGTCGCCGACCAGGGCGATGCCGGCGAGCAGCACGGCGCAGGCGACCGCCCAGCCGATCATGCCCTTGCCCCACTCGCGCCACTCGTGCCGGGCCCGCGCCATCCCGTACCGGGGGGCCCGGCGCGGGGGCGGGCCGCCGGCGAACCGGTGCGCGAACCGCTCGTCGGCCCAGCGCACCATGCTGTGCCCGAACGCCACCGAGAACCCGAGGTACGCGGCGGCGAGGCCGTGGGCGAACGTGGCGGTCGCGCCCCGGCGCAGGTCGATCATCGTGGCGGCGAGCAGCACCAGGTCGACGACCGGAACGGCGATCAGCAGGGCGGCGCCGAGGCGGGGCCGCCGCAGCGGGTAGCGGGCGATCAGCCCGGCGAGCAGCACCACCCAGAACGCCACCTCGCATCCGATGATCACTGCCACGAGCATGCGGACTCCTTTTTTAGTACGCTGTGCGATAACCGTAACAGCGGCCGTCAACCAGGTTCCGGAGGGGCCCGTGCCCAAGATCGTCGACCACGGCGCACGCCGTGCCGAGCTGGCGCGGGCGATGTGGCGGGTCGTCTACCGCGACGGCGTCGGCGCCGCCACCGTCCGCAGCATCGCGGCCGAGGCGGGCTGGTCACCGAGCGCGCTGCGGCACTACTTCGCCACCCAGACCGAGCTGCTGGTGTTCGCCATGGAGCACGTGCAGGCCGAGGCGGCCGAGCGGATCGCCGCCGACGACCGCACCGGCGGCCCGCGCGAGGTCGCCCAACGAATCCTGGAACAACTGCTGCCGCTGGACCGCCAGCGCGTCCGCGAGGCCGAGGTGTGGCTGCTGCTCGCCGCGCGCGCCCAGACCGACCCCGCGGCGCGAACCCGGATGGCCGACGCGGACGACGGCATCCGCCGCGCCGCCGAGTTCGCCGTCGCGCTGCTCACCGGGCAACCGGCCGCCGACCCCGAGGCGGTCGCCCGGTTGCACGCCCTGCTCGACGGGCTCGCGCTGCACGCGCTGCTGTACCCCGAGCGGATGCCGCCCGCGCGCGCCCGGGAGCTGCTCGGCGCGCATCTGGACACGCTGGTCGCGTCCTGAGCGCCCTGGCCGCGGCCTGAGCGACTCAGTCGCCCGGCGGCCGGCCCATTGCCGCGCCCAGCTCGGCGCGGCTGGCGATGCCCAGCTTGCGGTAGACCCGGGCCAGGTTGGCCTCCACCGTCTTCGGGCTGATGTAGAGCGCGTCGGCGATGAGCCGGTTGGTCTGACCCCGGGCGGCGAGCCGGGCGACCCGCTCCTCGGTGGCGGTGAGCGTCGTCGGGGCCGGGGTGCGGGCGCCGATGCGGCCCAGCTCCGCGCGCGCCCGGTCGGCGAACGCGGACGCGCCGAGCGCGTCGAACTCGGCCGCCGCCGCGTCGAGCGCCGCCCGCGCCTCCCGGCGTCGCCGCACCCGCCGGTACGTGCGGCCGGCGGCGAGCAGGCAGCGGGCCCGGTCCAGTGGCAGCACCGCCTCCGGTACCGCGGCCCGGGCCTGCGTCAGCGCGTCCAGCGCCGCGCCCGGATCCGCCCCGGTCGCGCCGGCCAGCAGCACCCGGCTGCGGGCCAGCCCGAGCGTCGTCCACGGGCGCGGCAGCCTGCGGTGGCGCCCGGCCAGCCGGTCCAGCGCGGCGTGCGCGGTGTCCAGGTCGCCGGCGCCCACGCACGCCTCGATCCAGTCCGGCTCGAAGCGCTGCCCCAGCGGTTCGGCGATGCCCGACCCGTCCAGGTCGGCGGCGAGCGCGCCGTACGCCGCCGCGGCGGTGACCCACTCCCCGGAGGCCAGCGCCACCAGCCCGGTGAGCTGGTGGTGCAGTCGCCGGCTCCACGCGTCGCCGAGGTCGTCGTCGCGGCGCAGCGCGGCGGCCGCGGCGCCCGCCCGCGCCAGCCGCCCCCGGTGCGCGTCGAGCACACCGGCCAGCCAGCTCTCGCCCACCAGCCCGGTGCCCAGCTGCTCACCCAGGTCACGGGCGGCGGCGATGTGCGTACCGGCCTCGGCGAAGCGCCCCGCCAGCAGTTCCGTCTCGCCGAGGTGGGTCAGCACCTCGTGCCGCAGCGGGTCGTCGCCGCGCGCCACCGCCAGGTCCAGCATCAGGTGCAGCCGGGACCGCGCCCGGTCGTGGTCGTCGACCGACTTCCACCAGATCGCCGGCACCGAACCGGCCAGGAAGGACGGTTCACCCGCCTCCAGCGACAGGGCCCGGTCCAGCAGATCGGTGGGCGCCGGGCCGCCGGCGCGTACCTCGTGGAAGAACAGCAGCAGCAGCGCGGCGGTGAGCAGCGGGCGGTGCTCGTCCCGATCGGACAGGCGGGCGATCGCGGCCCGCGCATGCCGGCGGGCGGGCTCCGGCTGGTCGTGGAACATGGTCAGGTGGGTGTGTATCCGCCCGGCCAGATCCCCGTCCGGCCCGGCGGCGGCGAGCGCCTGCTCGGCGACGCGGACGGCCGTGACCAGGTCGTCGGCGCACCACGCGACGAGCGCGCGCAACAGCAGCGCCTCGCCCCGCTCGGCGCCGGTCAGCTCCCCGGCCGCCGCCTCGGCGGCCCGCCCGGCCGCCGCGTAGTCCCCGCCGTCGATACGGCACTGCACCGCGTCGAGGCGACGCCGGTTCCGGTCGGCGGCGGCGGACGACGGGGTCAGCTCGGCCGCCCGGGCGTACCAGTCGGCGGCGAGCGCTGAGGCGCCGCGCATCCGCTGCCGGGCCGCCGCGGCGGCCAGGTCTGCGGCGACGGCGGCGTCCGGCGCCACGGTGCACCGGGACAGGTGCCGGGCCCGCTCGTCCGGGTCGGCGACCGTGCCGGCGAGCAGCGCGTGCAGCCGCCGCCGGGCCCCCGGCGGGATGCTCTCGCGCACCGCCGCCGCGTACCGGGGGTGCGCGAAGTCGACCCGGCTCGGGGTGACCACGACCAGCCCGGCGTCCTCGGCCGCGTCCAGTGCCCCGGCCGGCACGCCCGCCGCCGCCAGGTCCCGCAGCGTCGGCACGGTCAGCAGCGCGGCCAGCCGCACCGCGTCCCGGCTCGGGCCGGGCAGCGCCCGCAGCGTCTCCGCGAGCAGCAGGCGCAGCGACGACGGTACGGGCAGGTCCTCGTCGTGCGCGGGCGGGCGGGGCAGCCGCAGCACCGCCCGGGCCAGTTCGATCGCGAGCAGCGGGTTCCCGTCGGCGTCGCGGGCCAGCCGGTCGGTGAGCGGACGGCTGAGCGTGCCGCCGAGCCGGGCCGCCAGGACGCGGTGCAGGTCCGGCGGGGTGAGCGGGGGTACGTCGGCGCGCAGCAGCGGATGCCGGCCGGTCGGGTCGTCGTCCAGCCCCAGCGGCACCGGCGCCGGCGGGCTGTCCCCGGTGCGGTGGGTGGCCAGGACGGCGGGCCACCGGGTCAGCCGGCGCAGCGCGAACCGCAGCGCCCGGGCGCTCGGTGGGTCCAGCCACTGCGGATCGTCGACGGCGAGCAGGACCCGGGGCGCGCCGGTGACCGCCGCGTCGAGCAGCGTACGGGTGGCCGCGCCCACCGCCCGCTCGTCCACCGCGCCGTCGTGCTCACCGCCGGTCAGCAGCACCATGTCGGCGGCCACCCGTTGCGGCGCGGGCAGCAACGGCAGCGCGTCGGCGAGCGGGCGCAGCACGTCGGCCAGAGCCGCGTACGGCAGCGCGGTCTCGGCCTCGGTGGGCGCGGCGGACAGCACCCGCCAGCCGGTCCGCCCGGCGTGGGCGACCACGGCCCGCCAGAGCGCGGTCTTGCCGATGCCGCTGGGACCGTCGAGCAGCACCGGCGCACCGGAGGTCAGGGCACGCCACACCCGCTCGACGACCGCGTCGCGGCCGACCAGTGCGGCGTCCATGGCGGGATGGTGGCACAGCCGCGCCCGCGAACCCAGCGTCGGCGCGGCCTAGTCCGGAAGCTGTCCGCATATCGAGACGGGCGGGATCACCTCCTGGTTGCGGTAGACGGGGGCGCTCCAGCTCGGCCCGCCCGACGCCACGATCGGCGGTATTCGTGGCGCCCGGGACGGACTGAGCAGGCTGAGGAACTTGTTGATCACCTGGACGACGGGTTCCAGGATCCGGTAGCCGATCCCGAACCGCGCATGCACACCGAGCCCGACGCCCCGGCACAGCGCGTACGGGGCGCCGAGCGCTGATCCGATGGTGGCCCCGTACGAGGTGACCAGCTCGAACCAGATCCCGGCGGTGAACAGGAACGCGCTGATCCCCATGGTGAACCGCACGCCGTGCCGGACCACAAGGCCCATCACGCCGACCGGCACGCCGGTGAGCGAGTCGAGCAGGCTCACCCGGCGCGCGAACCCCTCGGTCACGCGCGAGCCCACCTGGCCGCCCGCGTAGCCGAACCCGAGCTTGCCGGCCAGCGCGTACTCACCGGCGCCGCGGAACGTGCCCCGGCGGGCGCCGAACGCGGTGGCCACCTCCAGCGTCTGGTTCACCGTGAACGACAGTGGAAGGCCGGCGACCAGCCCGATCGGGAACGCGATGTCGACCGGGATCGGGAACGCCTTGCGGTGGTTCTGCCCACCGTCGATGCCGGCGGAGAAGTCCACCTTGATGCCGAAGCCGCCACCGATCTCCAGCTCGGCCCGGGTCACCTTGCCCGCGCCGACCGCCAGGTGGAACGACGCGGCCGGGCGCCCGACGGTCAGCGTCACGGTCCCGGCCAGCCGAACGCCGCCGTCGTCGTACGTGAAGTGGGTGCCGACGCCACCGGCGCAGCAGAACGTCCGCACCCGGTAGCCGTGGGCGGTGGCGCCCGCCTGCCCGCCCGGCGCCGGTGGCGGCTGCGCGGGCGCGACGGCGAGCGGACGCGACCGGCCCAGCGTGCCGCCGGCCGCCGCGGCCTCCCGGGTCCACGAGGGTTCACCCGCCACGTAGACGGTTGGCTCGTCGAGGGTGACGTCGTCCCCGCCGAACGTGCCGTCGCGGATCACCTCGGTGAGCGTGACCGGTCCGATCGTGACGACCAGGTCACCGCCGGACTCGGCCAGGTCGAGCACCCGGCCCACGCCGCGTCCGGTGAGGAACATGATCCGGCCGGGCGCGAGCCGGTCGGCGTCGCGCGCACCGGGGTCGAGCCGCCAGGTCAGCCCGTCCGGGCTCACCGACCGCACGGTCCGGCTGCCGCCGCCGACCAGCACCACGTCCGGTTGCAGCGTGACGTCCTTCCCCGGCGCCGGGGCCTGCCCGTACCGGGGCTGCCCGCCGTCGCCCCCGTCCGCCGGGCCGGGCGTGGGCCCGCCGCAGCCGGTCACCGCGAGCAGCGCCGCCAGGCCGGCCGCGAGCAGTCGCCGGCCGCGCACCGGCCGCCTCACATCCGGCCGGCGACGGTACGGGCGAGCCGTTCCAGCGGCGCCCGGTTCTCCTGCGGGTCGTTGAGCCGCACCAGCCGCACCGCTACCCACAGCTCGCCCTTGCGCAGGAAGAACGCCTCCGCGGTGAGCAGCGCCTCGTCGGCCGTACCGGCCAGCTCACGGATCTCGTGCCCGAGCTGCCGTTCGATGTCGAGGTACTTCTTGGCGCCGTCGCCCACGAACACCTCGACCTGGGCGGTCGGCCCGGTCACCGGTCCGGTGTAGGTGCACGACTGCCCGGCCACCACCGGTTCGTCCAGCGCCGTGCCGGCGAGGCGTTCCGCGTCGGCCTTCGACACCAGCGTGCACGCCTGTGGGGCGGCGTCGTCCACCGGTCCGGCGCTCGGCTCGGCCGGCGCCTCCCCGGTCGGCTCCGCGACCGGCGCGCCCGCACCGGGCGGAGCGCCGCCGGCGGCCGGCGGTTCGTCGTCGCCGCAGCCGGCGGACGCGGTGAGCAGGGTCGCGGTCAGCGCGAGCGCGACCAGTCGGCGGCTTCGCATGCCGGCCCCGCTCAGGCCGGGATCGCGTCGAGGGTACGGCGCAGGATCTGCTCGTTGCCCGCGGTGCCGCCGCCGAAGCTGCTGATGGTCACCGTGTACGTGCCCTTGCCCTCGATCAGCACCGCCTCACCGCGGATGTCCTTGACCGCGAGGTAGCCCCGCTCACCCCGATCCAGGTCGACGACCTTCTCGTACTGCTTGCCGGCCTGGTCGTACTGATATTCGTAGGTCATCTTGCCGGCGTCCGCCGAGGCGGTGGTGACGGCCAGGCTGGCCACGCCCTTGCCGTCGCCGAACAGGCAGTTGCCGTCGTCGCGCATGGTCTGTCCGACGATCTCGGACACCTGCGCGGCGGTGAACGGGCACGGTGGCCGCACGTCGCCCACCGCGCCCGCGTCCGGTTCGCCGCCGTCCTCGGCCGCCGCGGAGTCGGCCGAGCCGCCGTCGAACACGTCGCCGCCGGAGCCGCACCCAGCCGGAGTGAGCAGGGCGAGCAGCAACAGGGGCAGCGCCAGGCGGGCGCGGTGGAGACGGGCGGTCCGGGCCGGTGTGAGCGCGTCAGTTGCCATGGCCCGACGCTAGGCGCGCCGTCACCGGCCGTAATCGGGGGTTTCCCTATGCGGTGACCTTGCCGACGGGCTCGCCCGACCCCACCGGCGGCGCGTCCGCGTCGCTGCGCCGTCCCACCCGGATGGCGAGCCGATCCACGTAGCCGACCATGAGCGCGACGAACAGCAGCACGAAAAGGATCAGCATGGGCAGCGGCAGGATCAGGCCCAGCGGAAGCTCGCCGCCGGCGCCGAAGGCGCGGCTGGCGATCATGTTCACCAGCGCGGGAGCGGTCAGGCTGTCCGGGCCCCGGCTCACCAGCATTGACCACAGTGGCGACTGGGCGTGCGCCAGCCAGGTCACCGACGCGGTCACGGCCAGCATCGGCAGCGCCGGCAGCAGCAGCGTACGGCCGACGCCGCCGCCGGAGCGCCACCGCTCGTGCTGACCCCGGAACAGCAGCGTGAACACGAACAGCGCGGGCACCGACAGCCAGGTCGGCGGCACCAGGCCGAGGAACAGGCCGAGCTGGCCGAGTTCCATGGTGCGCTCGAAACCGGCGATGGCCAGCGGGCCGATGCCGACGAACAACCACGGCGCGAACGGCACCAGCAGCAGTTCGCTGTAGCGCCCGAGCGGGCGCAGCGCGCCGATCCCGAACCCGGCCAGCGCGGCGAGCGCCACCGCGACGAGTGTGGACAGCAGCGGCGGCACCCAGGTGTTGGCGAACAGGTTCGCCGTCTCGACCCCCCGGGGCAGGGTCCCGGTGTCGGAGGAGAGGTTCCGCAGCCACGGCAGCGACGCCCAGACGGTCACGCCGAGGACGACGACGAGCGCGACAGCGGTCAGCCCGACGAGCAGCGGCCGGCGGCCGGAGTAGGACTCCGCCTCCCGCACGGCCGGGCCGTCCCGCCAGCCGTCGAACTCGATGCGCAGCCGGGTGGCCAGGATGAGCGCCACCGCGGCCAGTCCGAGCAGCCCGAGCAGCACCAGCAGCAGCGTCGACGTGGCCGATCCGGCGCCCAGGCGCATCGTCCGGAACGAGGTCTGCGCGGCGGTGAGCACCGGCGTCGCCGTGTCGTCGCCGCGCGGCCCGCCGCCGGTCAGGATGTACGGGGCGGTGTAGGTCTGCAGGGCGGCGGCGAGAACGCTCAGGCCGAGCAGCCCACCGACGGCCAGCATGGCGGGCGCGGGCCGCTGGTCGGGCTCGCGGCGGCGCAGGGCGCTCAGGTACAGCGTCGCGGCCACCGCGACGACCAGCCCGAACGTCACCTGTGCCAGCGCCGAGACGAGGAGCGTCCGGGGAGACTGCAGTTCCTGGGTGAAGGTGCCGTTCTCGATGTGCTCGGCGCGCCGGCCGAGGAACACCGCGACCGGCGCGTACGCGGCGAGCGGCAGCGCCAGCACGCCCCGGGTGACCAGGCGGGCCACCCGGCCGGCCCGGTCGGCGAGGACGGCGAGCAGCGGCGCGGCGAGCAGCGCCACCGCCAGCGGGATCAGGCTGAGCAGCACCGCGAGCCCGACCTGTCCGACGAACCCGGAGGTGAAGGCGGCCTCGTAGTTCGCCGTGCCGACCGACTCGCCCGAGCCGCGCGGCCCGTCACCCTGGAAGCTGCGAGCCACTGTGGACAGCGTCGGCAGGACGTACGACCAGATCCAGGCGATCGCCGCCGGGACGATCAGTGCCAGCCCGATCAGGGCCCTCCCCGGACGGTTCGGTGGCGTGAGCGGGGGCACTGACGCTGTCGCCTGCGGTGCTGCCGGCTGGTTCATCGGGACATCCACCCTCGAAGATCGACGATCACGGCCGCCGCGACGATAACCGACCCGGTCAATACCGGCAGCGCCACCGGCCCACGTCGGCGCGGGGGCGGCTAGGGTCGCAACCGTGCGGACGAAGCAGGAGCTGTCGACGGCGATCCGGGAACGACGGCGGGCGGCGCTCGTGGTCAACGCTCACTCCCGCCGGGGCCGGCGGCTCTACGACACCGTCCACGCACGCCTGCGGGCAGCCGGTTTCGCGCTGCTCGGCGCGTACCCGGTGGACCGGCCCGGCGAGCTGGACCGGGTGCTCGCCGAGGCCGCCGACCTCGGGCCGGACCTGCTGGTCACCGGCGGCGGCGACGGGACCGTCGGGGCGGCGGCCCGGCTGCTCGCCCACCGGGACATCGCGATGGGTCTGCTGCCGCTGGGCACCACGAACAACTTCGCCCGCACCGTCGGCGTCCCGCTCGACCTGGACGCCGCCATCGCGGTGCTCACCGACGGCAAGGTCATCGACGTCGACCTGGGCCTGATCGGCGACACCCGGTTCACCAACCACGTCGGGATCGGGTTGTCCGCCGACATCATGCAGTCCGCGCCGCCGGGGCTGAAGCGGGTCGTCGGGCGGCTCGCGTACCCGATGACCGGGCTGGGGCTGCTGGCCCGGCACCGGCCGCTGGCCGTGACGGTCCGCGCCGAGGGCCGCGAGCACACGTTCACCACGCACCAGGTGTACGTGGCCAACGGCGGCTTCCACGCCGGCCGGCCGATCACCGCCGACGCCACCGCCGACGACCGGCTGCTGGTCGCGTACCCGGTGGGTGGGCCGACCCGGCGCGGGCTGCTGCGCGAGACGGCGCGCAACGCGGCGGCCGGCCACCGCCGCACGCTCGGCGACGAGCCGTTCCTGGCGGTACGCCAGCTGTGGCTGGACACCGACCGGCCGGCCCGCATCGAGGTCGACGGCGAGCCGTACGGGCAGACGCCGGTCCGGATCGGCCTGGACCCGAACGCGTTGCGGCTGATGGCCCGCTCCGACAGCCCGGACCACTGACCGGTCAGGCCCAGTGCTCCTCGTCCGGCAGCGGGATCTCCGTGTTCTGCTCCACCGCGTCGGCGGCGGTCAGGTCGTCGCGCACCGACTCGCCCAGGCCCGCCCGGTCGCTCGGCGGGCGCAGCACGCCCTGCTCGGCCAGGTCTCCCTCGCTCGCCTCGGGGACTGCCGTGTCGACCGTGTCGGGCGGCCCGACGAGTGTCTCGTCCTGCCGCTGTTCCTGCGCGTCGGCCTCGGGCGGGCGGCGCAGCGCGTCCTCGCTCATCGCGTCCCCGTCACGCCGTGCGCCGCACGTACGGCGCGCTCTGGTCGGCCACGTCGCCGAACTCGGCCGGGAGCTGCCCGGCGACCTGCGCGTACGCGGCCGGGTCGATCGCGTCGCGCAGCACGTCGAACACCGCGGTGATCCCGTCCCGGGCGGCGTCCACGTCCACGTCGGCGCGCCCGCTCACCCGCTCCACGAACACGTCGAGCCCGAACGGCTCGGCGTCCTCGGCCGGGCCGAACGCGTACGCCCGCAGTGCCTCCGGCAGCCGGTCGGCGAGGTCTCGGGCCTCCCCGCCGTCGATGCGTTCGGCCAGCGTGGTCAACGTCGCCCGGGTGATCGCGGTGGCCTGCTCCGCGGACGCGCCGCACCGCTTGGCCACCGCGCCGATGAACTGATCCTGGTCCATCTCGCCGCCTTCCTCCGCCGGGATTGCCGGATTCCCACGCTGGACCTCGGCAAACGGGCCGCGAACCCGAGGCGCCGGCGCCGCCGGACCGGGGGGTAGCGTGCAGCCCGGAACCCGCAGCGAGGAGGCCCCGACAGTGCAGCCGACGATCGTGGACGTGCCCACCCCCGACGGAACGGCCGACGCCTACCTGGCGACGCCGGAGACCGGCGGGCCCTTCCCGGCCGTCCTGCTGTTCATGGACGCCTTCGGTCTGCGGCCCCGGGTCGCGGAGATGGCCGCCACGATCGCCGACCGCGGGTACGTGGTGCTCGCCCCCAACCTGTTCCACCGCGCCGGGCGCGCCCCGCTGATCGACCTCGGCGCGCTCGCCGAGGACAGCCGCCGGGCCGCCCTGTTCGAGAGCATCGGCCCGATGATGGCCGCGTTGACGCCGGACGCGGTGGCCCGCGACACCGCCGCCTACCTGGACTTCCTCGCCGCCCGCCCGGACGTCGCGCCGGGCCCGGCGGCGATCACCGGCTACTGCATGGGCGGCACGAACGCGCTGCGCGCGATCGAGGCGCTCCCGGACCGGATCGCCGCGGTGGCCGCGTTCCACGCCGGGCGCGTGGTCACCGACGCCCCGGGCAGCCCCCATCTGGCCCTCGGCGCGGTGACCGGCGAGCTCTACTTCGGGCACGCCGACGCCGACCCGTCGATGACCGCCGAGCAGATTGCCACGCTGGAGAAGACGCTGGACGCGGCCGGGGTGACCTACCGTTCCGAGGTGTACGCCGGCGCCCGCCACGGCTACACCCAGTCGGACACCCCGATGTACGACGAGCGGGCCACGCAGCGGCACTGGACGGCGCTGTTCGACCTGCTCCACCGCACGTACCACCGCTGACTCCGAAGGGCGCGCCGGGGGCACGGCCGACGATTCACCGGCCCGGAGCCGGGTAACCGCCGTCATGACCGACCGCCGCGCCGACACCGTCCGCTCGCCTCTGGACCGGGCGGTCGAGCGGGGCGGTCTCGCGCTCTCCCGGGTCCGCGACCAGGGTGGCGCGGCCGGCCGGAACCGGCTGCGCCAGCTGGAGATCACCGTGGTGATCTCCGCGCAGGCCGGGCTGGCCGCGGCGCTCGCCGCGCTGCTCGCCCAGGAGCTGCTCGGGCCCGGCGCGCACGTCTTCGCCCCCGCCGCCGCGGTCGGCACCATCGCCACCGCCATCGGCCAGCGCGCCCGCCGCACGTTCGAGCTGCTCGTCGGCGTCGGCCTCGGCATCGTGGTCGGTGACCTGCTGCGCGCGCTGCTCGGCAGCGGGTCCTGGCAGACCGGCCTGGTGGTCACGCTCGCCATCGCCACCGCGCTGCTGGTGGCCGGGCGCGGCGGCGCACTCGTCGGCCAGGCCGGCGGTACGGCGGTGCTGATCGCCACGCTCGCGCCGGTGCAGCCCGGCCTGGAACTGCCCCGCATCTTCGACGCCCTGGTCGGCGGCCTGGTCGGCCTGTTCGTGGTGGCGCTGCTGCTGCCGGTCAACCCGATCCGCGTGCTGGACCGGGCGGTGGAGCCGGTGGTCACCCGGCTCACCGAGCAGCTCGACGCCGTCGCCCACGCGCTGACCCGGCGTGACGCCGACGCGGCACAGCGTGCCCTGGATGACCTGCGCGGGATCGAACCGGACATCGGGCGGCTCAACGACGCGCTCAGCGGGGCCGAGGAGGTGGTCACCATCGCGCCCGCCCGCTGGCACCGCCGGGCCCGGTTCCGCAGGTACGCCGACGCGACCCAGCACCTCGAACGGGTGGTCCTGTACGCCCGCTCGATCGCCCGCCGCTCCGCCACCGCGCTGCAGTACGACGAGCCGATCCCGCCCGCCCTGCCCGACGCGGTGACCCGCCTCGGCCACGCGGTGCGGGAGCTGAAACGGGGCTGCAAGTCGGGGGAGGACCTGGAACGCACCCGGGAGCTGGTACGGCAGGGCGCCGAGCTGGCCGGGCGCGCGTGGTCGCAGGGGGTGCGCGCCTACGGCGAGGCGATGATCAGCGACCTGCGGACCGGGCAGAGCGAGCTGCTGCGGGCCACCGGCTGCCGGCCCGAGGACGCCAACGGCACCGTGCGCCGGGCCGCCGGTGCGGGGGAGGCGGAGGCGCGCCCGCCGGTCCGGGCCCGGATGAGCCGTCCGGTCCCGCGCCGGCCCGCCGGGCGGGGCGCGCCGGGGCAACGGCCGGACATGATTCGTCCGCCGACCCGCGTCGCCTGACCCGGCCCGGCTGCCCGCCTCCGTCCGGCCCGGCTGCCCTCTCCGTCCGGCCCGGCCGCCGGCCGCAGGCCACCGGGCGCCGACTGGCACCTGCCCGGAGCGGCCCGGCTGGTTAGCGTCGGCGCATGGACATCCGTCACGACGCGCCGGCCGCGCGTTTCGCCGCGCTGACCACCGCCCACGTCGCCGACGCCTGCCTGCGCGCGGGCGTACCCGTCCGCTGCGCCCCAGCCGCCGTCGTCCCGGTGCTGCCGGGGCGGCGCCTGGCCGGCCGGGTCCGCCCGGCCCGGCACGCCGGCAGCGTGGACGTCTTCCTGGAGGCGATCGAGCAGGCCACCGACGGGGACGTGCTCGTCGTCGACGACGCCGGCCGCACCGACCGGGCGTGCGTCGGCGACCTGGTGGTGCTGGAGGCGCGGGCCGCCGGCCTGGCCGGACTGGTGGTGTGGGGCGCGCACCGCGACACCGCGGACCTGGTCGCGGTCGGGCTGCCGGTGTTCAGCCTCGGCGCCACCCCGAGCGGGCCGCTGGAGCTGGATCCGCGCCCGGCCGGAGCGCTGGAGCACGCCCGGGTCGGGCCGTTCACCGTCGGCCCGCAGGATCTGGCGCTGGCCGACGACGACGGCGTGCTGTTCGTACCCGCCGACCGGGCCGGTGAGCTGTTCGGCCTGGCCGAGTCCATCCGGGACATCGAGCGGCGGCAGGCCGACCGGATCCGGGCCGGGGAGTCGCTGCGCGCGCAGGTCGGCTTCGGCGCCTACCTGGCGGCCCGGGAGGCGGACCCGGCGCTGACGTTCCGGGCACACCTGCGGGCGGTGGGCGGCGCGATCGAGGAGTGACCCGGTCAGCCGCCGCGCGCCCACAGCGCCAGGCGTACCCGGTTGGCGCTTCCGGTCTTGGTCATCAGGCTGGTGATGTGCGTCTTCACGGTGGTCACCCCGATGTGCAGCCGGTCGGCGATCTCGGTGTTCGACAGCCCGTCGGCGACCAGGTCCAGCACGTCCCGCTCGCGGGCGGTCAGGTCGGCCGTACGCCGGGGCGCGCCGGCGCGGGCGTGCACCGCGCGTTCGACGAGCCGGCGCAGGACGTCCGGGCTGAACGGGCTGTCGCCGGCGGCGGCGCGGCGGACACCGTCGAGCAGGTCGGCCGGGGGCGCGTCCTTGAGCAGGAACCCGCAGGCGCCGGCGGTCAGCGCGGGGTAGAGGTGGTCGTCGTCGCCGAACGTGGTGAGCACCATGATCCGGGTGGCCGGCCGGTCGGCGAGGATCCGGCTGGTCGCGGTGATCCCGTCGACGCCGGGCATCCGCAGGTCCATCACCACCACGTCCGGGCGTAGCCGGGCGGCGAGGGTGACCGCGTCCCGGCCGTTGTCGGCCTCGCCGACGACCTCGAGGTCGGGCTGGGCGTCGCAGAGCATCCGCAGGCCGGCCCGGATGAGGTGCTGGTCGTCGACCAGCAGCACCCGGATCACGCCGGCTCCGGCGTGCCCGCGCGGGGCCGGGGCGTGTGGTGGGCGGGCCCGGGCGGGGGCAGCACGGTCCGGACCCGCCAGCCGGACCCGGTGGGCCCGGCCTCCAGCCGCCCGCCGAGCACCTCGACCCGTTCCCGCATCCCGACGAGGCCGTGGCCGCCGCCGGAGGGCACCCCGGCCGGCGCGGCGCCCCGCCCGTCATCGGTCACCGCCCAGTGCACCGCGCCGTCGTCGACCGACACGGTCAACCGGGCCCGGGCCGCCGCGCCCGCGTGTTTCGCCACGTTCGTCAACGCCTCCTGGGTCAGTCGCAGCACCGCCTGGCCGCGTACCGCGTCGAGCGTGCCGACCGCCGGGTCGACGTCGGCCTCCACCACGACGCCCGCCTGCCGGGCACGGTCGACCGCCGCGCCGAGCGCGGCCGGCAGCGCCGACGGCTCGATGGCGGTCAGGGCGGCGTCGCCGCGTACGCCGTTCGGGTCACGCAGCACCGCCACCAGCCGCCGCAGGTCGGTCAGCGCGGCCGTGCCGGTGGCGTGCACGTCGTCGAACACCTCGCCGACCCGGGGGTCGAGGTCCGGCAGGACGTGCCGGGCCACCCCGACCCGCAGCACCATCGACGCGACGTGGTGCGCGAGTACGTCGTGCAGCTCCCGGGCGATGGCGCCGCGTTCGTCGGCGCGGGCCGCCCGGGTCTCCGACTCGCGCCGGCGCCGCTCCGCCTCGGCCCGCTCCTCGGCCTGCCGCCCCAGTTCCCGGGTGGTCCGCACGACCAGCCCGAGCAGCAGCGGCAGGCCGACGGTGACGGCCAGCCCGAACAGGCCGGTGAACGCCGCGCGGACCGGCACGCCGATCAGGTCGGTCAGGTCGACGGCGGCGAGGAGCCCGGCGCCCAGCCAGACCGTGCGCGGCCGGGTGGCCCGCATGGTCAGCTCCAGCAGCGCCCAGCTCGCACCGACCTGGTTGATCACCACGTCGTCGACCAGGACGAGCGCGGCGACCAGCAGGGCCGACTGGATCAGCAGGTTGAGCAGCGGCCGGCGATGGCACAGCAGCGCCAGCAGGAACGCCGGGATCGCCAGCGCCCACTGCGTGCCGGTGGCGGCCGAGCTTCCGTGCGGGCCGAAGACCAGGTAGCCGACGCCGCTGAGGTCCAGCAGCAGGATCCGCGCGAGCGTGTCGCGCGCGTCGAACAGCCGACCGACCCAGCTCACCGCGTCAGCCTAGGCAACCGGTAGGGCCGGAGGCCACCGTGTTCACCGGCTGCCGCCACCCGCCCGGCGGTCCGAGGTGGACCGCCGGGCCGAGCGGCCCGAGGACCGTGGCGCTCATCCGACCAGCACCACGCCGGTACGCCGGTTCCGGCGGGCCAGCACCAGCGCGGTGGCCGTCGCGGTGGCCGCCACCAGCACTCCCGCCGCGCCGAGCGTGAGCGCGTCCGGGGCCGCCAGCGGCTGGCCGCGCAGCGCCTGCCCGGTCAGCAGCAGCGTGAGCCCGGCGTACGCGGCCCCGCCGACGAGCACCAGCCGGGCCCGGGTCAGCTCGTCCAGCCGAGCGCCGAGGAACCGGTCGAGCAGGATCGCCAGCAGCGGCAGGGCCTGCAACGCGTGCATCCCGACGAAGTGCCCGACGCGCAGGTCGCCGCCGGTGGTGCTCCAGCCGAGCAGCGGCAGCCCCGGGCCGCCGTCGGGCACCCCGACGCTGTGCGCACCGCTGATCCCGGCGGGCGCGCCGGCCGGGCTCTGCGCCACCATCGGGAACGCGACGAGCATGCCGAGCAGGGACACGGCGAGACCGAGCCGGACCGCGTATCCGCCGGCCCGGTCCGGAAGAGAGCGGCGGGCCAGCACGACCGCCAGCACGAACTGGGCCGCGAACAGCACGGTGATCGCCACGCCCATGACGTCGAACAGCACCGCGTCCAGCGTGGTGGTGCCGTTGAAGTGGCTGGTGGTGCCGCGGAGCACCTGACCCACGATGACGACCATCTCCACCACGGACATGGCCACGATCACGGTGGCCGCCCGCTCGGCCGCGCGGCTGCGGCGCGGCAGCAGGGACAGCATCCAGGCCAGGGTTACGCCGTAGAGCACGAACGAGATCGCGAACTTCAGCGGCTTGAGCCAGATGGGCGCGCCGGTCAGCACGCGCGGGTCGGCCACGACGCCGGCCGCGGCGACGACGGTGAGCACCGCCATCGCGGAAACGAGGATCATCAGGGGGCGGTGCCATCCGGCCGCCCGGTTCCGCAGGGTAGTCATGCCTGTAGATGCTCGTGACGGGCCGGGCCGGTCGCGCCCGCCCGCGGGCCGCACTCGCGGCCACGGGTCGGAGCCCGTCTCCTACCGGGGGAGGAGGCCGGCCGGTCAGTCCGGCAGCCGGGGCATCTCGACGCCCGGGTCGCGGCCGAGCAGCACACCGCGGGTCAGCGCCCGGGAGCCGAAGCGGTCCCGTACCGCGTCGACGGCGGCGTCCAGCGCCGGGCCGGGTTCGGCGGTGAACGGCAGGGTGAGCTGGGTGTGCCCGCCGCCCAGGTTGCCCACCGAGACGCCGAGCAGCGTGACGCCACGTTCCGCGATCTGCGGCAGCGCGGCCCGCAGCAGGTCACGGGCGGCGGCCCGCAGCGGCCCGGTCTGCGCGGTCGGCTCGTCGAGCGTGTGCGACCGGGTGGCCCGGGTGTAGTCGGCGAAGCGCAGCCGCAGTGTCACCGTGCGGCCGGTGCGGCGGGCGGCGCGCATCCGCCCGGTGACCCGGTCGACCAGCCCGGCCAGCACCGCGTCGAGGTCGGCGGGGGAGTGCGGCCCGCGTCCCAGCGCGTGCTGCGCGCCCATCGAGGAACGGCGGCGGCCCACCTGCACCGCCCGGGGGTCACGGTTGCAGGCCAGGGCGTGCAGGTGCCGCCCGGCGCCCGCGCCGAGCAGCGACACCAGCGCCGGCTCGTCCAGCCGGGCCACCTGCCCGACGGTACGGATGCCGCGTTCGCGCAGCCGGGTGGCGGTGACCGGGCCGACGCCCCACAGCCGCTCGACGGGCAGCGGGTGCAGGAACGCCAGTTCCCGCTCCGGCTCCACCACCAGCAGCCCGTCCGGTTTGGCCACCCCGCTGGCCACCTTCGCGAGGAACTTCGTCCGGGCCACGCCGACGGTGATCGGCAGGCCGACCTCACGGCGTACCCGCTCCCGCAGCGTGGCCGCGACGGCGGCCGGCGCTCCGGCGAGCCGCCGCAGCCCACCCACGTCGAGGAACGCCTCGTCGATGCTGAGCCCTTCGACGAGCGGGGTGGTGTGCCGGAAGATCTCGAACACCGCCCGGCTGGCCGCCGTGTACGCGGCCATCCGGGGCGGCACCACCAGCGCGTCCGGGCAGAGCCGCCGCGCCTGCCGGCCGCCCATCGCGCTGCGAACGCCCCGGGCCTTGGCCTCGTAGCTGCACGCGAGCACCACGCCGCCGCCGACGATCACCGGCCGGCCACGCAGCCGGGGGTCGTCGCGCTGCTCGACCGAGGCGTAGAACGCGTCCAGGTCGGCGTGCAGGATGGTGGCCTCGCTCGACACCCGGCCATCTTCGCACACATGTTCGAGCGAGCGCGGCTGACCTGCCCGGACACAGGCGACCGGCCGGCGGGACACCCCCCGGCCGGTCGCGTGCGGTCACCGTCCGTAGACCTCGAACTCGTAGAGCGAGAAGCCGTACGAGGTGGCCCGCGTGACGCCGTACATCCGCACGTATCGTGCGCTGACCGGGGCGAACGTCACGTTGTCGACGCCGCCGTTGCCGGTGGTGGTGCTGAACACCGGCTGCCAGGAGTTGCCGTCACCGGAGATCTCGATCCGGTAGCCGGTGGCGTAAGCGGCCTCCCACCGCAGCACCGCCCGGCTGATCGTCCGGGCCGACCCGAGGTCCACCCGCAGCCACTGGTTGTCGTTGTAGCTGCTGGCCCACCGGCTGCCGAGACTGCCGTCGACCGCCTTGGCCGGGGTGTTGCTGGTCAGGAACTGGGTGCTGGACGCCGTGGCGGTGCGGCCCTGCGCCAGGTTGGTCACCGTGTCGCCCCGGCGCGCCGGGAACGAGACGACCTGCTGGTAGGTGGGCCGGTTCTGCCAGGCGATCAGCGGGTGGGTGATGCCGCCGAGCCCGGACTGGGCGATCGAGTCGGCGCACCACTGGTCGCCGGCCCCGCAGGACGAGTCGCCCGGGTAGACGGTGGTCGCCGGCACCGCCGCGGCCTGGCCGAGCGTGTCGAGCAGCGCCTGCCGGCACGCGCCGAGGTTGCCGTTGCCGCAGTACGTGCGCCCGAGCCCGCCGGCCACCGGGTCGCCGAGCACGGCCCGCAGGTCCTTGTCGACGTAACCCCACCAGCCGTACTGGAACGCCGAGCCCTTGTGCGCCTGCCCCTGCGACGCCCACTTGACGGTGCCGTCGCGGCCGCCGTTCTGGCCGCCGGAGGGCGCCTCGTTGACTTCGAGCGCGTCGACGAGCGCGCCGTACAGGTCGGGGCCGAGGCCGGGACGGAACTGCGCCGAGGCCAGCAGCGGCCACCACGCGTCGAAGATCCGGATGGCGTCGGCGTGCTGGTAGACCTTCGACCCGGGTGACGTCTCCACCCGCCGCGACCCGGCCTGCTGCCAGGCCCGCAGCTTGGTCACCGCGGCGGCCAGCGCCGGGTCGGTGACGGGCGTGCTGTCGAGCACCCGCAGCAGCTCGCCCAGCACCTGCTGGCCGCGCAGGTCGGTCACCGCAGCCTCGGCGGTGATCCGGACGATGTCGGCGCGGCCGACCTTGCGCTGGGCGATGGCCGCCTTCACCGGACCGTCGAGCAGCTGACCCCGGTGCACCGCGCCGTAGCTGAAGTTGCCGTCGGCCGCGCCGAAGTCGCGCGCCTGCTTGTTGTTCCAGCTGACGTAGTAGTCCTGGTTGACCGACTGCGGGTGGGCCGACGCCGGGGCGTACGTGGCGTCGTTGGTGTCCGGGTTCCAGCCGGCCCACTCGTACGCCGGCTCCGCCTTCATCGGCAGGTTCGGGTCGGAGGTGGACGAGCGCACCGGGTTCGACCCGGAGTTGAAGTACGCCGCCTCGGTCGAGTTGACGTAGAACCAGTTGAACGCGTACCCGACGCTGGCCGCGGACGCCTGGAACGCCGCCGCGCTGCCCATCGCCGCCGGGTCGTTGTACGCCTGGAAGCCGATCGCCGAGTCGGCCTCGTGCCGGTAGGTGGAGCGCAGCTTGGTGAACGCGGTGGGCTGGCCGTTGACCAGCCCTCGGTAGGACACCAGCCCGTACTTGGTGCGCAGCGCGCGCAGCGTGTACGCGCCGGCCGGGGTGGAGTCGGCGAGCGTCGGCGACCAGGAGTTGCGCTTCTCCAGCACCTCCATGGCCAGGCACTGGCCACGGTAGAGGTAGCGGTTGGAGCGTAGCGTCGGCGTGCTGCCGTCGGTGGTGCACAGCGGCACCGCGTATGTGTCCGTCAGGTCCTGGGAGGCGGAGGTGGCGCTCCACGCGTAGTCCTGGCCGCGGCCGAGCAGCACGTAGAGGTTCAGCCCGGCGAACGCGGCGCCGCGCGCGCTGATCCCCGGCCCCTGCAGTTCCTGGAGCATGAGCAGCTGCGGGGCGAAGTAGCCGGTCTGCGGGCCGAACACGGCCACCGGGTTGCCGGTGGTGGTGTGCCGGCCGGAGACCACGACCGCGTTGGACATGCCGTGCGACCGCAGGGTGGACAGGCCGCCGAGCAGGTCCTTGGTGGCGGCGCTGCTGCCGGTACGGGCGGCGGCCCCGCCGGTGGCGTCGTACGCGAGCGGCTCGGCGACCACGGTGCCGGCGTCCGGCAGCACCGCGCTGGTGGCGCCGGGCGGCGTCGCGCCGTACGGGAAGCTCTGCCCGTCGTGCAGCGTCAGCACGGTCTCCGGGTCGTTCTGCGAGCGGAACGCCGTCCAGACCCGGTCGCCCTCGGTCGGCCCGTACTTGGCCCGGGCGGCCACCCGGACCAGCGCGGACTGCACCTCGCTGCCGCCGCCTCCGCCGAACAGCCCGCCGATGACACCGGCGGTGGCGATCAGGTCGGTCATGGTGAAGTGCTTCGGCTTGCCGGCGCCGGTGAGCACGTACTCGCCGGGGTAGTTGTCGTCGGCGATCGACTTGTCGATGTAGGCGTTGATGCCGGCGATGTAGTCGGCCACGTCGGTGTAGAGCTGCTGGCCCCGGGTGCCCTTGAGGCGCAGCGCGTCCACCTGGGCCTGGAGGTCCGCCTCGGTGTAGGGCGAGTTGGCCCAGACGCTCTGCTCCAGTTCCCGGTTGCCGGGGGCGCCGCCGGCGAACGAGGTGACGTTGCCGCGGCCGACGTGCCGCAGCAGGTCCATCACCCAGAGCCGGTCCTGGGCGCCGGCGTACCCGGCGCCGAACATGGTGCCGGCGCGGGTGGTGCCGGTGACGTGCGGGACGCCGGTGGCCTTGTCCCGCACGATGGTGACGTCCGAACGCGGCGAGATCCTGCTCTCGACCTGCGCGTCGGGGACGCCGAACGAGGCGTCGTTGTAGAAGTGGGCGATCTGCTCGTCGGTCAGCCCGGCGTAGTTGTAGACCAGGTTGGCGTACTCGTCGAGCTGGTCGCTGGAGTGCGCGGGGCGGGTGCCGAGCGCCTGGTGGGCCAGGATGCCGGCGAGCGTGGCGTTGCCGTTCTGCCCGGGGGGCAGGATGTCGGCGCACTGGCCGAGGCAGTAGTCGTCGGGGGTGAACGTGGTGGCGGCGAGCGCCGGTGACGGCGGAGTGACGGTCAGGACGCTCGCGGTGAGGGCGACGGCGGTGAGCGCCGCGAGGCGGGCACGGATGGCGGGTCGTGGCATGGCGATCCTCCGGGGACGCGGAGCAGGGCCGTTCGGTACGCCCGGCTGACGGCGTCTCGGCCTCCGCGCCCGGGCGTCCTGCCCGGAGGTGAGAATGACTCATATCTATCTGCGGGCAATGATCGGTGCACCACTGCCGTCCGGGATAGCCGTCGTTCACCAGTCGTCAATGCCGACGTTTCGCCGCGATCCGTCCCGCAACGACGCGGTGGGGGTGGCGCCGTTGCCACCCCCACCGCTCTCCCCGCCGGTGCGCCGTCAGTGCTTGTGGAACGACTGGCGCACCACACCCCCCACCAGCGCGCACCAGGTAGTGGTGCTGATCTTGCCGTTGGGCGGTAGTCCGTGCAGGCGCTGGAGGTCCTTCACCGCCGTGCGGGTGGCGTGGTCGTACTCACCGGTCGCGGTGACCTCGGCGTAGCCCTTGGAGGCGAGCATGAACTGCGCGGCCGTCACCGGGACACCGGACGACTTCTGGTCCAGCTCCGGGGCCAGGGTCTCCCACGTCGGCGCCGTGAGCGTGGCGTCGACGTCGACCGGGATGCCGTTGCGCGCCTGCCAGTCCTGCACCGCCGCGACGGTCGCCGCGTCGAACACGCCGGTCACCGGCACGGTGTAGCCGTGGAACGTCAGCAGGTACTGCGCGACGCGGACCACCGGGCCGCCGACGAACCGCCAGATGTCCGGCCAGCGACGGGCCGGCACGTCGCCCAGGTCGGTGCCCAGGTTCTCGAACACGGCCCGGCGCAGCGCCGGGAACTCCCGGTAGAACATCGCGCCCGGGCAGAGCGTGGCGCGGAAGTCCCAGTGGCCGAAGATGTCGTGGGCGTGCAGCCCGTACTGCCGGCAGATCGCGGTGCACAGCCGGACCAGCCCGTCGAGCAGCTCCTCCGGTGGCGTCTCGGTGACGTAGGTGCCCTCGTTCTCGATGCCGATGGCCCGCCCGTTCTCGCCCGGGCAGTGCGCGGCGATCATCTGCCGGTCGCCGGCGAGCAGCCGGTCCAGGCTGCCGTGGCGTCCCTCCAGCACGTGACCGCCGCGGCTCACCGTGAAGTGCTGCCCCGTGTCGGACCAGCCGTTGCCGTCCATGTGCAGGTCCTGGCAGTCGCGGGCCAGCTGCTTGGCGTGCTCCTCGGAGTAGTCCGTGACGTTGGGGAACGCCATGTGGTGCACGATGATCTTGTTGGTCGGGATCGCGCTGACCGACAGCGGGTCGGCCGGCGGGCGGGCGGCCCACTCGTCGCAGCTGATGATCCAGTCGAGGTCCGCGCCCGGTGCGGCGTGCGCGGCGGCCGGCAGGGCGAGCTCGCTGCCGACGACCGCGACCGCGGCGGCGCCGAGGCCGGCCCGCAGCAGCGTACGACGGTCCAGCTCGGGGTGGTCGAAGTGCATCTCGCCTCCTCGATGGCCCGACCGGCGCCGGGCGATGTAAAGGAACTGCAGCAACTGCGCGCCTGGTGGAGAATATTGCCAGGCTCGCGCGTCGCGCCAGAGGACAAAAGCGACGTTCGTCGGCCGCTCCTACCGTCGGAGTAGGCGATCTCACGTCCGCTGACCGGGACGGACCATGGTCTTCCGCGACCTGCCGTGGCAGCCTGGGCCGGTGCAGTCGCCCAGCCTGACCGGGATCCTCGTGCTCGTCGCGGTGCTCGCGGCCGCCACCGCGTTCGGCTGGTGGCGCCGCCGCCACGACGGGCGGCTGCGCGCCGTCCGGAAGCGCCCATCGGCCGCCGACGCGCCGCACCGGGCCACCCTCACCGCCCTCGGGGTACGCCCCGGCGAGGTCACGCTGGTGCAGTTCTCCGCCCCGGTCTGTGCGCCCTGCCGGGCCGCCCGCCGGGTGCTCGCCGACGTCGCCGCCCGCCTCGACGGCGTCGCGGTGCGGGAGGTGGGCGTGGACGAACACCTCGACGCGGCCCGGGAACTGGACGTGTGGCGTACCCCGACGGTGCTGGTGGTGGACGCGGCGGGCCGCGTGGTGCGCCGGGCCGCGGGCGTGCCCGACCGCGACGACCTCATCGCCGCGCTCACGGCCGGGGCGGGGCGATGACCGGCGTACGGCTGACCCGCCGCCGGGTGGTGGACCACGGCCGGCTCGCCACGAGCCTCTGTGCGGCGGCGCGTCCCGCCTGACCGACCGCCCCCGCACGAACGGACCCACCCCATGCTGCTCGACCCCCGGGGACCGCGCTTCGCCGCCGTCCTCACCACAGTCGTCCTCGCGATCGTCCTCGTCACCGGCTCCGGGCTGCTCCTGCTCGCCCAGGCCGTGGTGTTCGCGCTCCCCGCCGTCAACCCGCGCCTCGGCCCGTACGGCCTGCTGTTCCGCGCCCTGGTGGCGCCCCGGCTGGACCCGCCTGCGGAGCTGGAGCCGGTCGCGCCGGTGCGCTTCGCCCAGGTCGTCGGCCTGGCCTTCAGCGCCGTCGGCGCGGCCGGCTGGTTCGCCGGGCTACCCGCGCTCGGCCTGGCCGCCACCGGCGCGGCGCTGGCCGCCGCCTTCGGAAACGCTGCGTTCGGGCTCTGCCTCGGCTGCGAGGCGTACCTGACGATCCGGCGGCTGGCCGGGCGCCCGCTCGCCGCCCGGGTGGCGGTGCCCCCGCGCTGAGGTTCCGCCCGTACGCTGGCCCCGGCGGACGGGGGAGTGGCATGGCGGGTCGCGGGCGGCTGGACCGGCGCAGCGTGCTCGTCGCCGCGGGTGGACTGGCGGTCGCCGGGATCGGCGTGCCGGTCGGGCTGGCCGCCACGAACGACCGGCCGCCGCCCCCGCCGCGCGGCCGCCGGCCGGTCAGCATGGCGATGCACCTGCACGCCTCGTTCAGCGAGGGCGTGGCCAGCTACGCCGCCCACCTCGACCAGGCCCGCCGCAACGGCGTCGACGTGCTCTGGTGGACCGACCACGACTTCCGGGTCGCCGCACACGACCACCGCCGGGTCGTCCACTTCGACGGCCCGGAGGAACGCGAGGGTGGCCTGGCCTGGACCTGGCAGCCGGCCACCGAGGGGCGCCTGCGCGCCTCGGCCGCCGACTTCGTGCAAGCGCCGGACGCCCTCGACGGCCCGGGCCGCGCGCTGCGTCTCACCGCCACCGGTTCCGGCACCCACTGGTACGCGGGCAAGGCGTGGAACTGGACGCACACCTCCAACATCTCCGACACGAAACTGCACCTCGACGTACGCCCCGAAGCGGCGGGCCGGGACGCCACGCTCACCGTTGAGGTCGCGCTGTCGCACCACCCGGCCGGGCCCGGCCGGCCCGCCGGACAGCTCGTGCTGCGCTACCGCCTCGGCGGCGTGGACGCGGTCCGGCACACAGTGGACGGCCGTCACGGCACCGTCGAGATGCCCGCCCCGGCCGGGGTCTGGCGGCGGCACACGTTCGACCTGCTCGCCGACGTACGGCGGCTCTGGCCCGGCCTGGTCGCCGGGGACAACTCGCTGCGCGGGCTGCGCCTCGGCGTGACCGTGTCCGGTGGCGCGCGCGGCGCGTACCTGGTGGACCGGCTCGTCTTCGACCGCGCCCGCCGAGCCGGCCAGGCGGGCGAGGAGTTGCGCGCCGAGGTGCTGCGCGGCTACGCCGGGGCGTACGAGGGCGTCACCCACCACCGCGCGTACGAGGTGTCGATGGTGCGGCACCTCAACTGGTTCGGCGGCGACGGCACGCTGCCGCGCTTTCCGTCCCCGCCGCACCGGGACAACGGCGTCGACGCCACCGAGGAGATGGTGCGGTTCCTGCACTCGCACGGTGGGGTGGTGTGCTGGAACCACCCGCTGGATGTGGAACGCCGCGAATCACTGGCCCGCCTGCTGGTGAGCCGCGACGCGCTCGGCGTCGACCTGATCGAGATCGGACGACGGCCGGCCGAGGACCACCTCTGGGCGTACGACGTGGCGGCCCGCAACGCGATCCCGCTCACCGCCGTCGGGGTCACCGACGACCACGACGGCACCGACTGGCGCGCGGGCCGGGACCGGAACATCACCTCCGTGTGGGCGGCCTCGACCGGCCGGGACGACCTGGTCGCGGCGCTGCGCGCCGGGCAGGCGTGGTTCGCCGACCTGGCCGGCTACCGGGGCGCGCTGGACCTGGAACTCGGCGGGCGCAGCGCCATGGGCGCGCTCGCCGTGCTCGCCGAGGACACCGTCACGGTGCGGTTGCGCGCCACCGACCTGCCCGCCGGGGCCACCCTGGAGACGGTCACCGGCGAGGTCGACCGGGCCGGTGTCGCGGACCCGACACCGGCGGTCCGGGTCGGGCAGGTCCCGTGGCGGCAGTTGCGGCAGGGCTGGCACGACCTGCCGGTGCGCGTCGGCGCCGGCACGTACGTGCGCACCCAGATCCGCGACCGCGACGGCGAGATAGTAGGCGCGAGCAACCCCCTCTGGCTGC
>NZ_WBKS01000042.1:0-40454 GCF_008868145.1 Micromonospora sp. AMSO1212t | reverse complement strand
GCGAGGAGGAGCGCGGCCAGGAGGGCCGCGAGGACGGCGGGACCTAGAGTGTCGACGGCGTTCACCACGGTCTGCTGGGCTCGGGCGGCGGCGCGGATCACCGGGTCGGTGAAGGCGTCGTACCGGCCCTGAGCGAGGCGCACCTCGTACCAGCCGTACCAGGCGACGTAGCCGCCCGCGACCAGCAGCACCAGGCCGCTCAGCCGCGGCACCCACGCGCCCGCGCCGCGCAACCGCGCCACCACCCGCCCGCGCAGCAGCGCCACGGCGAGCGCGGCCACCCCGACCACGAGCGCCATCCCCAGCGCGTACGCGCCGAACAGCGCCAGCCCGCGCAGCGGCGACCCGGCCCGCAGGCTGGTCACCACGATCGCCAGGAACGGCGCGATCGCGCAGGTCAGCGACGTGAGCGCGTACGCCGCACCGAACAGCGCCATGGACGGCCAGGTGCGGGTGAGCCGGGGCGCGAGCCGCAACGGGCGCGGCGCGGGCAGCCGACGGCCGGCGAGCAGCCAGCACCCGGCCAGCGCCAGCAGCACGCCGAGTGTCACTGTGAGCCACGGCAGCCGCGGCCGCAGCCAGTCCGCCGCCGGCGCCAGGGCCAGCCCGAACGCGCCGAACACCAGCACGTACCCGAGGGTCAGCCCGGCCGTCGCGGTGAGCGCGCGGCCGACCGCGCCGCGCCCACCGTCGGGGCCGGCGACGAGCAACGAGAGGTACGCGGGCAGCATCGCGAAGCCGCACGGGTTGACCGCGCCGAGCATGCCCGCGGTCAGGGCGAGCAGCAGCGCGCCGGTCATCCCCGGGCCAGCGTCTCGATCTGCCGGGTCAGCGCCTCGCCGTCCAGGAATCCCTGGTGGACTACCCGGCCGGCACGGTCCAGGACGACGAAGGTGCTCTGCTCGGCCACCTTGAACCGGCGCCACAGCGCGCCCGCGCGGTCGTCGATCTGCGTCGTGCCGCCCAGGTCGAACTCGGTGACGAACGACTTCATCGCCTTCTGCTCGCCGAGCCCGGCGACGCCGACGATGGGAACCGTGTCGCGGTAGGCCGGGGCGATCTCGGCCACGGTCCACGCCTGGCTGGCGCAGGTGGCGCACCAGGGCGCCCAGAACCACAGCACGACCGGCCGCCCGGCCAGGGCGGCGGCGTCGAACGCCGTACCGTCGAGGGTCTTGCCGGTGAACGACAGCGTGGCCGGCACCCGGGCGGGTGACGCGGACGCCGGGGAGGCCAGAGCCGGAGACGCAAGGGCCGGAGACGCAGGGGCCGGGGAAGCGGGGGCCGCCGCGCCCGCCGGTGCGCCGCCCTCGGGTCCGGCCGCGCAGGCGGTAGCGGCGGCGAGCGTGACGGCCAGCAGGGCGGCGGCGGTCACACGAACGGCGGTGCGCATCGGCGGCTCCTGGGTTCTACTCGGCCCGGACCAGGCGGAGCGCGAGTTCGGGACAGACCTTGACCGCCTTGAGCGCGCCCTCGCGCAGCCACGTCGGCACCGGGGTGGGCGGGAACGCCGGGTAGCCGTTGCCGTCGAGCCGGATGAAGTCCGGCACCACGTGCGCGCAGAGCCCGTGCCCGTCGCAGCGCGACCAGTCCAGGGTGAGCTTCTGCGGGTTGGCGTCGGGCGCGCCGGGCAGGCCCATCATGCCCTTGACCCGCTTGCCGCAGCCCTCACCGGTGGCGTGCAGCCGCAGGTCGTCGGCGAACACCTCCATCGCGGACAGCGCGAACCGGGCGGTGCCGTCCGGGTGGCTGCACGCGCCGCGTCCCTTGACGTCGCCGGCCGCGGCCCGGACCAGCTCGACCGGGGCGCTGCCGGAGACCGCGAGGTCGACCGAGCGGGCCAGGTCGGGCAGGCCCATCTTGCACGGACCGCACTGCCCGGCGGACTCGCCCGCCAGGTACCGCACCACCTGCGCGGCCTCGCCGAGCGGGCAGGTGTCGGCGCCGAGCGGCACGATGATGCCGGCGCCGAGCGTGCCGCCCACGGCGGTGAGTCCCTTGCGGGACACCTCGGCCCGGTCCGCCGCCGCCGCGGTGATCCACTTGCCGTGGTAGCCGCCCATCAGGATGCCCGGCCCGGGCGGCACCTCGCACAGGTCGAGGATCTCGCGCAGCGGGGTGCCGGCGGCGCACTCCACCACGGCGGGGCGCTTCGCGGACCCGGTGACGGTGAGCAGCACGGTGCCCGGCTCGTCGTCGGTGCCGAGCGCGGCGTACTCGTACGGGCCGATCCGGGCGGCGACGGCGAGCTGGGAGTACGTCTCGGCGTTCGACAGCAGCGTGGGCAGCCCGCCGACGCCGGAGTCGCTGGACCGCTTCTTGGTGCCGGGCGGGATGTGCGGCAGGCCGTTGATGCCGTTGACGAGCGCGCCGCCCTCGCCGGAGATGAACCGGTGCGGCACCGTGACGATCGTGGTCGGCACCGGCATCCGCCGCTCCTGCAACGCCTCGGTCAGCGAGGGCCGGCCCACGTCGTCGTCGGCCACCCCGATCACGATCTCCTCGGCGTCGAGCGCGAACGCGGCGAGCGCGGCGCCGTCGAGGATGAGGTGCGGGGCGCGGGTGAGCAGCACCTTGTCCTTCCAGCTCGCCGGTTCCCCCTCGGTGGCGTTGACGACCACCACCGCACCGAGGTCCTGCCGTTCGCAGGACTCCAGCACCGCGCGCAGCTTGCGGGCGAACGGGAAGCCCGCTCCGCCCTTGCCCTTGAGGTCGATCGCCTCGGCGAGCCGCAGCAGCGCCGCCGGTTCCATCGGGCCGATCGGGCCGTGCACCTCCTCGTGGGCCAGCAGGTCGAGCCGGCCGAACTCGGCGAACCCGGCGGTCAGGCGGGGCTCGCCGACACAGGCGACCGGCGGGACCGTCGTGCGCGTCACCGGGCCTCACCCCGCAGCCCGGCCCAGTACGCGCCGTCGACGGCGTCCGCGTCGGCCCGCTTGCGGCGGCCGGACCGGCTCTCCTTGCCGGCGCGCATCGCCCGGCGGGACGCGAGGTCGACGAGCGTCGGCGTGTCGTCGACGAACGCCTCGTCGGCGGCGTAGCGGGCCGGCGGACGCCAGTAGTCCGGCTCCTCCGGCACCTCCTCCTCGTCCCGGTAGCGCCGGCCGGACCCGCTGAGCGGTTCCGCCGTGACCGGGGTGCCGGAGATCGGGCCGGCCGAGATCGGCTCACCGGAGACCGGGCGGGTCTCCCAGCGGCGCGGGCTGTCCCACGGCTCCTCCGGCTCCTCGGTCGCGCGCGGCGGCGCGGAGTAGCGGGCCACCTCGGCCGCGGTGGCGTACCGGCTGCTGTCCGGGGGCGCGGAGTGGCGACCGCCGGTGTCCGGCGGCGCCGAGTGCCGGCCGCCGCTCTCCGGCGGCGCGGAGTAGCGGGCGACCAGGTCCTCGTCGTCGCGGGACCGGCGGCTCACCCGCTCCTCGGTCCGGGAGCGGCGGGTCACGCGTTCCTCGTCGTCGCGGCGACGGCGGCGGGGCCGCTCGCCGTCGGTCCGGCGGGCAGGCACGTCCGGCTCGGCGTCGCGCCGCCGGGCGGCCGCCGCGCGGACGGGCTCGCGCAGCGATCCGGGTTCCGGCACCACGGGTACGGCGAACCGCTCCGGATCGCGTCGCCGGGCGGTGCCGGCCGGTGCGGTCCAGGTGGCGGTCGCCTCGGCCCAGCGGCCCCGGCCGGCGCC
Organism: Micromonospora sp. AMSO1212t; assembly: GCF_008868145.1. Lineage (NCBI taxonomy): Bacteria > Bacillati > Actinomycetota > Actinomycetes > Micromonosporales > Micromonosporaceae > Micromonospora > Micromonospora sp. AMSO1212t. Next base: position 36,781 of record NZ_WBKS01000042.1, on the reverse strand, counting down.
GGTGTCCTCCTTGTCGGCGGCCTTCTTCCGGGTGAGCGCGGCGAACACGCCGGTACGCTCCTCGCCCTTGCCGGCCATCGCCTTGTTGAGCGCGACCGCCTGGTGCTGCTCGCGGCTGCGCTTGCCGAGGTGGACCGAGACGCGCACCAGCAGCGCCATCACCACGAGCACCACGCAGGCGAGGTAGCTCAGCATCACCCAGGCGGCGGCGGGCCGGCCGGCGTTGAGGCCGTGCACCAGCGCGAACGGCCAGGACACGTACGCCATCGAGTGCAGCGCGCGCCAGAACCACTTCGGGCCGACCCCGGCGAACCGGACCCGGATGATGCCGGTCCAGAGCACGCCCACCATCAGCAGCGCGGCGACGGTGCCCAGTCCGACGTAGAGGCCGCTGCCGCTGAGGAACGGCACGACCGCGTCGGTCGGCCCGGCCCGGCCGATCGCGACCTTGGTGATGACGTGGAAGAGCAGCCCGGCCACGCCGAGCACGCCGGTGGCCCGGTGCGCCGACTGGAGTAGCACGCGGTGCCGGATGAGCAGCACCAGGCGGTCGGTGGCGAGCAGGCCCAGCATCACCGTGATGCTGAGCGAGACCAGGGCGACCACCCCGGCGAAGAACTCGGTGAAGAAGAATCCGTACGAGTACATGACGCCGCCGGCTCCGGCCAGCTCCACACCCGCCCACGCGAGGCCGAGTGCGGAGGCGGTCAGCGCCACCATCGCGGACTTCGACATCGTCCGGGCACCACGGCTGGTGCTGGTGGTCCGGACTGTCGTCGCCTTCTCGTTCTGCTGTGCCCGGGCCATCTGCTCCTCGATCGTCTCGCGGCGGCGCCCCCACCGGCCGACCCTGCTCCCCACTCAGGTACGGAGGGACGGCGCGGACGGATCACCTCCGGTGGCGAATTTCTCGGCCGGATTCTCGAACCGTCCAGCCCGGACGCGCGTGTAGCGCCTGACGCAACGACGGATGCCCATACGTTGACAGACTTTGCAACAGGCTCGTAACCTTGCCGCAAAATTTCAGGCTGGTTGCAAAAAGCCAGCACTGATCCAGGCTCCACTCCCCCGCATCCCCGCACCCCGCAGGAGTCCTGATGCATCGACGCCGATGCCGCGCCGCCGCGCTCGCCCTGAGTCTGGCCGCGAGCCTGCTCGTCCCCGTCACCGCGGCGGCACCCCCGGCCGCCGCCGCCACCCCGGGCGCCAAGAAGGTCATCGTCCAGCTCTTCGAGTGGAACTGGACCTCGGTGGCCGCCGAGTGCACCAGCACGCTGGGCCCGAAGGGCTACGGCTACGTCCAGGTGTCCCCGCCGCAGGAGCACGTCAACAGCAGCCCGTGGTGGGTGTCGTACCAGCCGGTCAGCTACCGGATCGAGTCCCGCAAGGGCACCCGCGCGCAGTTCCAGTCCATGGTGAACACGTGCCACGCCGCGGGCGTCAAGGTGATCGTCGACGCCGTGGTCAACCACATGTCCGGGCAGGAGAGCGGCGGCACCGGCTGGGCCGGCTCGTCGTACGGCCACTACAACTACCCGGGCGTCTACTCGGCGCAGGACTTCCACTACTGCGGCCGCAACGGCAACAACGACATCGCCAACTACAACGACCGGTACGAGGTGCAGAACTGCGAGCTGGTCAACCTCGCCGACCTCAAGACCGAGTCGGAGTACGTGCGCGGCCGGCTGGCCGCGTACCTCAACGACCTGCTCTCGCTCGGCGTCGACGGCTTCCGGCTGGACGGCAGCAAGCACATGCCGGCCGCCGACATCGCGGCGATCAAGGCCAAGCTGTCCCGCAGCGCGTACCTGGTGCAGGAGGTCATCTACGGCGCCGGCGAGCCGATCCAGCCGACCGAGTACACCGGCAACGGCGACGTGCACGAGTTCCGGTACGGCAAGGACCTGGCCCGGATGTTCAACAACGAGCGGCTCGCGTACCTGAGGAACTTCGGCGAGTCCTGGGGCTACCTGTCGAGCGCGAAGGCGGTGGTCTTCACCGACAACCACGACACGCAGCGCGAGGGCGGCGTGCTCACCTACCGCAACCGGGGCACGTACGCGCTCGCCAACGCGTTCATGCTGGCCTGGCCGTACGGCACCCCGGCGGTGATGTCGAGCTTCACGTACAGCGGCCGGGACCAGGGCCCGCCCGCCGACGGCAGCAACCGGATCACCAACGTCACCTGCTACTCGGGCTGGGAGTGCGAGCACCGCTGGCCGGTCATCGCCAACATGGTCGGCTTCCGCAACGCCACCGAGGGCGCCGGCGTCTCCAACTGGTACGACAACGGCTACCAGCACATCGCGTTCAGCCGTACCGGCAAGGGTTACCTGACGATCAACGACGAGGACACCGCGGTGAACGGCCGGTCGTACCAGACCGGGCTGCCGGCGGGCCGCTACTGCGACGTCGTCCACGGCACGTTCAGCAACGGCTCGTGCAGCGGCCCGGTGATCACCGTGGACTCGGCCGGCTGGTTCGCCGCGAACGTCCCCGCGCACGACGCGATCGCCATCCACATCGGCGCGAAGCTGAGCTGAGCCACCCGCGCCGCGAAGCCCCCGTACCCGTAGTACCGGGTACGGGGGCTTCCGGTCGGTTACAGTCGATTTCGTGCTGTTCGACCGGTTCGCCACGCGCCGGCCTCCCGGCTGGCTGATCGCCGCGCTCGCCGTACCGCTGCTGCTCGTCACCGCGCTGCTGGTCGGCCGCGCGCTCACGGCCACGCCCGCGCGCCCGTCCGCGCCGCCCGCCGCCGCGCCGCCGGCCACGACCGCCGCGCCGAGCCCGTCGCCGCAGGAGTCGGTGCCGCCCGCCGCGCCCGCGCCGGACGACCTGCCGGTGGTCACCTACGACCCGGCGCCGCGCGGCTTCCCGCCCGACCCGGACCCGGCCGACACCCGCCCGCTGGCCGAAGGGCTGCGCCCGAACCGGAACGTGGCCGCCTACGACGCGCCCGGCGGCCGCCCGCTGGCGTTCCTCGCGCCGACCATCAGCGGCGTACGGCTGACAGTGCCGATCGTCGAACGCCGCTCCGGCTGGACGGCGGTGCTGCTGCCGTCGGCCAACCGCACCATCGCCTGGCTGCCGTCCGGCGGCTGGACCACAGTGGTGCTGCGCGACCAGATCGTGGTGGAACGGCGCACCCACCGCCTCACCTGGAGCCGGGACGGGCGCGCGATGCGCACCTGGCCGGTCAGCCTCGGCATGTCCGGGCAGCTCACCCCGCTGGGCCGCACGTTCGTGCTGGGCCGCACCCCGCCCCCGCAGGCCGTCTACGGCGGCGTCGACATCTTCGCCCTCGGCGCGATCCCCGACGACCCGGACGCGGTGCCGACCGGGCTGCGGGGCGCCCACATCGGACTGCACAGCTGGTACAACGACGACACGCTCGGCAGGAACGTCACCAACGGCTGCATCCGGCTGACCCGCAGCGCCCAGCGCCTGCTCCTGACCGAGGTCGAGCCGGGCACCGCCTTCGTGGTGGTCGACCGCCTGCCCTGACCGGGCTCAGCCCAGCAGCCAGCCGTTCGCTTCGGCCACCCGCACGGCGTCGGCCCGGTTACGGGCGCCGGTCTTGCCGATCGCGGCGGAGAGATGATTGCGAACGGTCCCCTCGGACAGGTGCAACGTCGCCGCCAGCTCGGCCACCGTGCCGCCGCCGCGTGCCGTACGCAGCACCTCGGTCTCCCGTTCGGTGAGCGGGCTCGGCCCGGTGGCCAGCGTCTCGGCGGCGAGCGCCGGGTCGACCACCCGCAGGCCGGCGTGCACCCGGCGGACCGCGTCGGCGAGCTGCCGGGCCGGGGTGTCCTTCACTACGAAGCCGTTCGCGCCCGCCTCCATCGCCCGGCGCAGGTAGCCGGGGCGGCCGAACGTGGTCACCACCAGCACCCGGCAGGACGGCAGCGCGGCCCGCAGCGCGGCGGTCGCGGCCACCCCGTCCAGGCCCGGCATCTCCACGTCGAGCAGCGCCACGTCCGGGCCGGTGCGCAGCGCCTCCGGCACCACCTCGTCGCCCCGGCTCACCTCGGCCACCACCGTCAGGTCCGGCTCCAGCGACAGCAGCGCCGCCAGCGCGCCCCGGACCAGCGCCTGGTCGTCGGCGAGCAGCAGTCTGATCCGCTCGGTCACAGGTGCGCCCCTCCGTCCGGATCCGCCGCGGGCACCGTCACCCGGAGCAGGAAACCACGCCCGTCCTCCGGCCGCGCCACCGTCACCGTGGCGTCCAGCCGCCGGGCGCGCTCACGCAGCCCGGCCAGGCCGTGCCCGGCCGTCGTGCCCCGCTGGTCCGCCGGACCTCGGCCGTCGTCGCGTACCTCCACCGCCGCCGGCTCGACCCGGATGACGCACCGCCGGGCGCCGCTGTGCCGCACCACGTTGGTCACCCCCTCGCGGACCGTCCAGCCGAACAGTTCGTCGCGGTCCGACGGCAGTGGCGGCACCGACTCCGGCAGCTCCGCGACGACGCCCGCGGCGGCGAGCGCCGACCGCGCGCCGGCCAGTTCGGAGGCCAGATCCACCCCGCGGTACGCCCCGACGGTGCCCCGCACGTCAGCGAGCGCCTCCCGGGCCAGCCGTTCCACGTCGGCGATCTCGGTGGCGGCCCGGGCCGGGTCCAGCTCCATCAGCCGCCCGGCCAGCTCGGCCTTGACCGCCACCACCGTCAGCGAGTGCCCGAGGATGTCGTGCAGGTCCCGGGCGGCGCGGGCGCGCTCCTCCGCCACCGCCAGCCGGCGGATCTCCTCCTGCGCGGCCTGGAGTTCACTGTTGCGCTGGGCCAGCCGGCTCACCCCGAACATGGCGAACGAGGCGAGCAGCACCGCGAAGACCAGGGTGCTCTCGTGCTCCCAGCCGGGCACCAGACGTGCGGTCACCGGTGGTGCCGCCGCGGCGAGCACCACCACGACCAGCGCCTCCACCGACGGCAGCAGGAACACCGCGGCGGCGGCCACGAAGACCAGTGTGGTCAGCCAGTCGCCGCCGGTGCCAGGGATCCCGGCCAGTCCGAGCGCGAGCAGCACGGCGATCAGCAGCCGGGCCCGGCCGGGCGACACCGGCAGGTTGCGCTGCCGGCGGGCCCGGGACCATTCGAAGATCAGCACGTACGCCACGGCGAACGCGACGAGCGAGCCGATCCCGACCAGCCGCCGCCACATCTGCGGCTGGTGCAGGGCGGTGGTGAACGGAATGTTCAGGAAGAACAGCCAGACCGCCGCCAGCAGCCAGCCGGTGAACCGCCAGTGGCGGTTCACCGGCCGGGGCGGGCCGGGCGGCGACGTCACGCCGATCACGCTAGTGCCACCTCAGACGCGTGTGGTGTCCCGGCGGAACAGCCGGGCCGCGCCGAGGCCGAAGAACGCGGTCCAGGCGGTCACGTTCGCCACCGCCGCCCAGTCCACCCCGGTGCCGGTCAGTGGCGCGCGGGCGAGCTGACCGACCCCGTACACCGGGGTGAACTTGGCGATCTGCTGCATCACGTCGGGCAGCAGCTCCAGCGGGACGAACAGGCCACCGAGCATGGCCAGGATGGCCAGCGCCGGGCCCATGAACTGCATGACGTTCTCGGCCGGGGCGAGGTAGCCGACGAACAGCCCGAACGCGGCGAACACGAGCGCGCCGATCCAGGCGGTCAGGCCGGACTCCACCCAGACATGGGCCGGCAGCCGGACCCCGGAGGCGGCGCCGACAGCGAACTCCACGAGTACGCCGAGCAGGCCGAGCACCATCGCGGTGGCGACCTTCGTCGCCACGTACGCGGCCGGGCGCAACGGAGTGAGCCGCAGTTGCCGGCTCCAGCCCAGCGCGCGTTCGGTGGCGACAGCCGCGCCGGCGCTCGTGGTGGCGACCATCGCCGCGTACACGGCCAGGCTGATCATGATCCAGCCGGTGACCGGCAGCCCGTTGTCCAGCTTCTCGCCGCGCGTGGGCAGCCCGAACAGCAGGAAGAACACGGCCGGCATGACCAGGATGAACAGCAGCGTACGGCGGTTGCGCAGCACCCGGCGTATCTCGATGCCGAGCACCGGCGCGCAGAAGCCGCCGAGCGCGGGCGGCCGGCGGTCGGCTGTACGGGCGCCGGTGGTGGACGAGGTCGTGGCGGTCATGGCAGGGCTCCCCGAGGGTCGGTTCAGGCGGCGGCGGTCAGGGTGAGGAACGCGTCCTCGAGGTTGCGTGAGGTGATCTCCAGATCCCGGGCGCCGGTGCGGGTCAGCAGGTGCCGGGCCACCACGTCGGAGTCCTCGCTGTGCACCAGCACCACGTCGCCGCGTACCTCGACCGACCGGACGCCCGGCAGCGCGGCGAGCGTGGCCTGGTCGGCGCCGGGCAGCGTCGCCCGCACGACCCGGCCGGCGGCCAGGTTCTTGATCTCGGCGGTGGTGCCGTCGGCGACCACGCGGCCCTGGCGGATCAGCACGATCCGGTCCGCGTACGCGTCGGCCTCGTCCAGGTAGTGGGTGGCGAACAGGACGGTCCGGCCGGAGCGGGCGTCGGCCCGGATCGCCTGCCAGAAGTCGCGGCGGCCCTCGACGTCCATGCCCGTGGTCGGCTCGTCCAGCACCATCAGGTCCGGGTCGGGCAGCAACGCGAGCGCGAACCGCAGGCGCTGCTGCTGACCGCCCGAGCACTTGCCCGCCGCACGGTCGGCGATCCCGGCGATGCCGGCGCGTTCCAGCACCTCCGCCACCGGCCGGGTGTGGCCGTAGAAGTGCGCGGTCATCCGTACCGTCTCGGCGACTGTGAGGTCCTTGAGCAGGCCGCCGGTCTGCATCACGGCGGCGACCCGGCCGTGCCGGACGGCGTCGGCCGGGTCGCCGCCGAACAGGCGGACCGTGCCGGCGTCCGGGCGGGCCAGCCCGAGCAGCATGTCGACGGTGGTGGTCTTGCCGGCGCCGTTGGGGCCGAGGAACGCCACCACCTCACCGGGGGCGATCCGCAGGTCGAGCCCGTCGACGGCGGTCACCGGGCCGAAGGTCTTGGTGAGTCCGGCCAGGTCCACGGCCGGTGCGGAATCGGTCATGCCCCGATGCTCCGGCGTACGGTGTCCGGTTCCCCGGAGCGGCAGTCACCTTCCGGCCGTGACATTTGTCAGGCGGTCACACCGCCGACGGCGGACGCCCGGGCCGCTCAGGCTGTCGCGCCGCCGTCGACCGCGATCGACGCACCGGTGATGTGCCGTCCGCCGACGCCCACCAGGTGACTGACAGTCGCCGCCACGTCTTCCGGTTCCGCGTACCGGCCGAGGGCGATGTGCGACCGCTGCCCGTCCGCGCCCGCGCTGTCCGCCGGGTTCATGTCGGTGTCGGTCGAGCCGGGCAGGATCAGGTTGACGGTGATCCCACGCGGACCGAGTTCGCGGGCGAGCGCCCGGGTCAGCCCGTTCACGGCGCTCTTGGTCATCGCGTACGCGCTCACCCCGGGAGCCGGGACACGGCTGGCGAAGCTGCTGCCGATGTTGACGATCCGCCCACCCGCACCCATGTGGCGTACCGCCGCCTGGGTGGCGAGGTAGACCCCGCGCACGTTCACCGCGATCGCCCGGTCCAGGGCGTCGAGGCTGACCGACTCGATCGGCCCACCCGCGAACACCCCGGCGTTGTTGACCAGGATGTCCAACCGCCCCAACTCGGCGACGGTCCGCTCCACGGCGCCGACCACGGCCGTCGCGTCGCTACTGTCCGCATTGATCGCCAGGCCGGTCCGGCCGTACGCCTCGATCTCGGCCACCACGGACTTCGCGCTGTCCTCCGCGGTGCGGTAGGTGAACGCCACGTGGATGCCGTCCTCGGCCAGCCGGCGCACGACGGCGGCGCCGATACCCCGGCTCCCGCCCGTTACCAGGGCAACCCTGTCGGCAAGTCTGACCGTCATGCCGTCATCCTGACAGTCGACTCAGGACGCTGATCGTCCGGGTCACCCGTCCATCTGCTGTCCGTTCGATCGGACAGGATTGCCGGCACCCAGTCCGGGTACGCGCGGGCCGTCCAGCGGCGAAACGGGGAGACTAGACATGAGCGCACCGACGGGACGGGTCGACACGATCGTGCTCATCCACGGGCTCTGGATGACCTCGCGGAGCTGGGAGCACTGGGCGCAGCGGTACGCCGCGCGCGGCTTCCAGGTGCTCACGCCCGCCTGGCCCGGCATGGACCGCGAGGTCGAGGAGCTGCGGGCCGACCCGGCGCCGATCGCCGCGCAGCGCATCGCCGACATCGCCGACCACTACGAGGCGATCGTCAGGGACCTGCCGCGTCCGCCGATCATCATGGGCCACTCGTTCGGCGGCCTGGTCGCCCAGTTGCTGCTGGACCGGAGCCTCGGCGCCGCAGTGGTCGCCGTGCACCCCGCGCCGGTACGGGGCGTGCTCAAGCTGCCGCCCAGCACGCTGCGCTCCGGATATTCGATCCTGCACAACCCGGCCAACCGGCACCGCGCGGTGCCGTTCACCCCGGAGGACTTCCGGTACGCCTTCGGCAACACCATCAGCCAGGAGCAGTCCGACGCCGCCTGGGAGCGCTACGCCGTACCGGGCGCCGGGCACGTGCTGTTCGAGGCGGCGTTCGCCAACCTGGACCCGAACTCGGCCACCGAGATCGACAAGAAGCGCAGCGACCGCGCGCCGCTGCTGATCACCGCGGGCGGCGAGGACCACGTGGTGCCCGCAACCTTGGCCAGCTCGATCGCCAACCTCTACCGGAGTTCGACGGCGCTCACCGGCTACCGGGAGTTCCCCGGCCGGTCGCACTTCGTCGGCGGCGAACCGGGCTGGGAGGAGGAGGCGGACTTCGCGCTGGAGTGGGCGGTCGAGGCGGCGAACGAGTTCTCCCCGACGGTGGTCGCCGAGGCCCCTCGACGGCGCTGACCCAGGCCTACTCCCAGGAGTCGGAGATGTCGAGTACCTCAAGGTCGGGTGGGGCCGCCGCCGCCACCGTCTCGGCGTCCCGTGTCACCAGGTAGCAGCGGTAGAGCACGGCGGTGGCGACCGCGTGGGCCACGTCGAGCGGCACCTTGCGACTCGCCGCGATCCGGGCCACCCGACGGCTGGTCGGGCCGTCGTAGACCGCGACCCGGATGTCCCGGTCCATGTCGAGGAGCAGATCGAGCAGATCGGCGGCCGGGGTGCCCGCTACCTGAAGCTGTGCCTGCCCCAGACAGAGCGCCGGGATCCACACCTCCTGCTCGGGATCCTCCTGCGCGAGGGTCAGCAGCGCACCCGGCTCGACGCTGTCCCCCGCGGCGTACGCGAGCAGTGCGGACGTGTCCAGGACGAGCCCGTTCACGCGGCGACCGTCCCGTCACCGTCCCCGAACTGGCGCAGCCACTCCATGTTCCGGTCGTGCTGCTCGTCGGTGATCGGCGGCTGTTGGGCCAGCCTCCGGCGGGCCCGCTCGACGTCCTCGTCGGTCACCACGTAGCCGTGCTCGGCCCATCGGGCGCGTAGGCCGTCCGCCCGCATCTTGCGCCGAAGCACGTCGGCGATGAAGCCGGACGTCGTCCCCTGCGACCGCTCGACGTACTCGGCCACGTCGTCGGGCAGGCTGATCGTGATGCGCCGCGTCATACTCTCACCATAGCTCGTGCATACTCCGCTTGCGGTGTGGCACTCGGGTGTCGTCCGGCCCTGGTCCGGCGGGTGTTCATCGTGGCCGGAACCGCCGGGAGCACTCACCGTCGTGTCCGGGCCGGAGCAGACACCGCTGCCCACCGGGCAGCACCCGGTCGCAGAACACCCAGTGCCGGACGTTCTGGTCGTCCTCCGCCGAGACCGTGGTGCCGCCGGGCTCGGTCTGTGGCAGGACGTGGGTCCAGTGCGCCACCACCCGGGCCAGCCGCTGAGCGGAGAGCAGGTCGTTGACGACGACCGGCAGGTGGATCACCCAGCGCTCGGTCACCTGTCGTACCCCCGTTCGTTTCGGGCCTGGGCCTGCTCCGACTGCCAGCGACGCAGCGCGTTCTTGATCCGGTCGGTCTCCCGGCGGCTCTGGGCCAGCGCGTCGTAGACGGCGGCCAGGTCACCGGCGACCCGGTCGAGGAACTCCCGCACCTCCTGCGGGTCGAGCCCGCGCCGGCCCAGCGGGGTCGTCCGGAAGTTCCGCTCGCGGACCTGCCAGGGACGCAGCGGGTGGTAAGCCGACGAGCGGTAGCAGGTCGATCCGAGGACCGACCGACCGCGACGCTGGACACGCCGGAGGAAGACGCGCATGACAGAACCTGCCCCTCACCGTCAAGATCGAACCGTGGAAGGGTGGGCCCGTCGGCCCGCCCCGCACCGGCGGACCCACCCCGGCACCTGCCACCGCAGCCTTCGACCGGCAGTACGTCAGCAGGGCACAACGCGTGGCCCAGGTCGACAGGCTCGGTAACCCAGCCGATCCGGCCACTCACTCATCGTGCAGTGAACCGCACCCTTTACGCAACTCCCGATTCGGGAGAGTGTCATTGCGAAGCTCGTCCGGATCCGCCACACTGACCGGCATGACTGGAAGCCCGACCGTCCGACGTCGACGCCTGGCCGCCGCCCTCCGTCGCCTCCGTGAGCAGACCGGCATGACCGCCGACCAGGCCGCCAAGGAGGTGGGCATATCGAAGTCGGCGATCAGCCGCATCGAGAACGCCCAGGTATCCGTCATGCCGCCGGTCGCCCGTGGACTCCTTGAGTTGTACGGCGTGGAGGGCGACGAGGTGGACGCACTCGTCCAGGTCGCCCGCGACGCACGCAAGCGCGGCTGGTGGCAGGCGTACGACGACGTGCTGCCGGACTGGTTCGAGGTCTACGTCGGGCTGGAAGCCGAGGCGTCCGAGATCCGCGCGTTCGAGCCGCAACTGGTTCCGGGTCTACTCCAGACCGCCGACTACGCCCGCGCGGTCATCCGCGCCGAGCACCCGGACGCGCCAAGCGACGAGGTGGACCGGCGGGTGGAGTTGCGCATGCGCCGACAGGACACCGAGACTCCGCCGAAGCTCTGGGTGGTGCTGGACGAAGCCGCACTACGGCGGCCGGTCGGCGGCGCGGAGCTGTTCGCGGCGCAGTTGCGGCGACTGGCCGAGGAGGCCGACCGGCCCGGCCGCACCATCCAGATCCTGACGTTCGGCGCGGGCGAGTACGGGTCGATGGGCAGCGCCTTCAGCGTGCTGACCTTCCCCGAGCCGGCCGATCCGGGGGTCGTCTACGTCGAGACCCGCGCGGGTAGCCTCTATCTCGAAGGCCAACAGGTCAGGGAGTACAGCCGCGTCTTCGAGCACCTGGTCGCCACGGCGGCCGGCGCCCGGGAGTCGCACGACCTGATCCTGGGGGCGATCGACGAGCTGTGAGAGGACGGCGCGGGTGGAAGAGGTCAACCAGGCGACGGTGACCTGGCGCAAGAGCACCCGTAGCAACGGTTCTGGAAACTGCGTCGAAGTCGCCGACGGCCTGCCCGGCGTGGTCGGGCTACGCGACAGTAAGGACCCCGCCGGTCCGGCCCTCGCCTTCGACCAGGCAGCCTGGTCGACCTTCATCGCGAGCGTCAAACAGCGGTCGTTCCGCCGCTGACGCCCTGATGGCTCTGCCCTGGCGCCCTGTGAGATGCCACCCGGCCCTGGTGTGCGGGTGGATCCGCCGGGTATGACGGGAACATGAGGGCGAGTTTCCGTCTGGGCCGGATCGCGGGCGTACCGGTCGGCGTCAACTGGAGTGTCCTGGTCATCTTCGTGCTGATCGCGTGGGCGCTGTCGGCGAGCCTGTTCCCGGCTTCGTACCCCGGTCACTCCCCCGTCGCCTACGTCGCGGCCGGTCTGGCCGCGGCTGTGGTCTTCTTCCTCGGCCTGCTCGCCCACGAGGTGGCGCACGCGGTGGTCGCCAAGCGCAACGGCATCGAGGTCGAGGGCATCACGCTCTGGCTGTTCGGCGGCGTGGCCGAGCTGAAGGGCGAGGCGAAGGACCCGGGCGCCGAACTGCGGATCGCCGGGGTCGGGCCGCTGGTCAGCCTGATCATCGGTGTGGTCTTCGCGGCGATCGCGGTGGCGGTGGCTGCCGCGGGTGGGCACGGGCTGCTGCTGGGCGCGCTGGCCTGGCTGGCGGGCATCAACGTTCTGCTGGCGATCTTCAACGTGCTCCCCGCCGCGCCGCTGGACGGCGGGCGGCTGCTGCGCGCGGCGGTCTGGAAGTTCACCGGCGACCGGACGAAGGCGTCGGTGGTGGCGGCCCGCGCGGGCTGGGTGCTCGGCGTCGTGCTGATCGGGCTCGGGCTGTGGCGGTTCCTGACCGGCGCCGGGTTCGGCGGGCTGTGGCTGGCGCTGATCGGCTGGTTCCTGCTCGGCGCCGCCGGCCAGGAGGAACGCGCCGCCCGGATGGGCGACGCGCTGCGCGGCATCCGGGTGGGCGACGTGATGACGCCGCAGCCGCAGACCGCGTCCGGCGACCTCACCGTGGCCGACTTCGTCGACCACTACCTCTTCGCGTACCGGCACTCGGCGCTGCCACTGACCGTTGACGGCAGGCCGGTCGGTCTGGTCACGCTCGCTCGGGTACGCGGCATCGCGGCGGACCGCCGCGCCTCGACCACGCTGGCCGAGGTGTCCTGCCGGGCCGACGAACTGGTGCTCGCCCGCCCGGAGGAGCAGCTCACCGACCTGCTGCCCCGCCTCAACGAGTGCACCGACGGCCGGGCGCTCGTGGTGATCGACGACCAGTTGGTCGGCATCGTCTCGCCCAGCGACATCAGCCGCGCGGTGCAGCGCGGCAGCCTGCGCCAGCAGACGCCCGTCGGGCGCTGACTCAATCCCGGGGGAAGTAGCGGTCCATCTCGGCGGTGCGGAACTTCCCCTTCGGGTCGAACTCGCGCAGCAGCGCGGCGAAGTCGGCGTGCCGGGGGTACGCGGCGGCCGGATCGCGCTCGAACAGCTTCCCCCAGTGCGGGCGTGGCGCGAACGGGGCGAGCCGCGCCTCCACCTCGGCCAGCACCGGCGCGACAGCCACCGGGTCGCCGATCCAGGTGAAGTGCAGCGCCAGCGAGTCGCGCCGGTAGTTCGGGCTCAGCCACAGCTCGTCGGCGGCGATCGTCCGCAGCTCGCAGATCTGGAGCACGGCGGCGATCCGCTCGGCGACCGGGTCGAGCGCGGCGAGCGCCGCCGTCGCGTCACCCCGGGCCACGTGCCACTCCGACTGCAACTCGTCGCCGCTGCTCGGGGTGAAGCCGAGCCGGAAGTGCGGGAGCCGCTCGTGCCACGGCCCCGGCTCGCCGAGCTGCGCGGTGCAGTGCTCCGGCGACATGCCGGGCACCGGGTGCCGGGGCGAGTCGGCGGCCACGGTGTCCAGCCAGTCGGCGGGCGGCGGCGCCTGGTCGGCGTACTGCTTCACCCACACCTGGTCGAGGCGCTCCGAGCGCCACGAGGTGAAGACGCTGACGCTGTACGCGGCGTCGAGCGCCTCGTTCAGCGCCGCGCGGGGCAGGCCGAGGCGCACATGCTGGCGCACCGCGTATGTGGGCACCACGTCGAGCGTGAGCCGGGTGACCACGCCCAGCGCGCCCAGGTTGACCACCAGCCCGGCGAACCGCGGGTCGGCCCGGTCGACGGTGATCAGGTCGCCGTCGGCGGTGACCAGTTCCAGCGCGGCGACGGCGGCGGCCAGGTTGCGGTTCCGCGCGCCGGAGCCGTGGGTGGCGGTGGCGACCGAGCCGGCCACCGAGATGTGAGGCAGCGAGGCGAGGTTCGCCAGCGCGTACCCCTGAGCCTGGAGCGCGGTGGCCAGGTCGCCGTAGCGCAGGCCGGCCGCGACGGTGACGGTGCCGCGATCGGGGTCGAGCGCGACGGTGGGCGGCAGGCCGTCCAGGGCGATCTGGGTGCCCGTGGTGTCGCCGAGCCGGTTGAACGAGTGGCCGGTGCCGACGGCCCGGACCAGGTCGGCCTCCGCGACCAGCCGGCGCAGCTCGTCGGTCGAGGTCGGCCGCGATCGGGTACGCGCCGACCAGCTGACGTTTCCGGCCCAGTTGGTGTCCGTCATGCGCGCCATCATGCGCCATCATGCGCCGGCAGGGTTGCCCCGGCCACTCGGCGGGAATCCTGGCGGGATGAGCAGCTACCGCGACCCGAGCCTCCGCGGCGACGTGTACCCGTCGGAGGAGGAGATCGACCCGACCGGCGTGGACCCCGACGTTTCGGAGATGCCGCCCGCCGCTGCGGGGCCCGCCGCTGTGGGGGTGACGCCTGCCGCGGTAGGGGTGACGCCCACCGCGACCGCGCCGGTGCCGGGGCCGACGCCAGAGCCCGAGCCGGACCCGGTTCCCCACCCGGGGCCGCCGCCGCGCCAGGCGCCGGGCCGGTCGATCGTGACCCGGCACCTGGACGGTTCCGTCGAGGTGGTGACCGACCTCGACGGCGACGGCGTGGCCGACGTGACGTACCTGGACAGCGACCGCGACGGCCGCCTCGACACCGTCCGCCGCGCCACAGCGAGCTGACCCGTCCGCCGCTCACGCGTACCGCCGAGGATGGCCCGGCGAACGGGTACAGCTTCCGCGGGGGCGCCCACACCGTTGATCATGCAGTTACTGCCCCGACAAGAGCCGTAAATCCGGCACCGAAAGGGCTGCGACTGCAAGATCGCGGGGTTTGTGGGGTGGTGCGGGCGTGCGTCTCCCGTAACGCGAGATTGCCGTTCCGCAAGGTGGGACCGATGGAGATCTTGGTACGAAAGGGCCCCTATGGGGGCCGTTTCGTACCAAGATCTCGACGGGAGCCGGGAGCCGGGAGCCGGGAGCCGGGAGGCGGGACGGGCGGCGGGCAGGGGCCGGGTCAGAGGTGGGGCATCACCTCGGCGGCCACCAGCTCCAGGTGGTCGAGGTCGGTCAGGTCGAGCACCTGGAGGTAGACGCGCGAGCTGCCCGCCTCGGCGTACCGGCCGATCGTGTCGACCACCTCGGCGGGCGTGCCGGCGGCGCCGTTGGCGCGCAGCTCGTCGGGGTCACGGCCGATCGCCTCGGCGCGGCGCTTCACCTCGGCCTCGTCGCGGCCGCAGCAGAGCACGAGCGCGTTCGACCAGGTCATCGTGGACGGATCGCGGTCGATCTCGGCGCAGGCGTCGCGCACGCGCCGGAACTGCGCCACGGTGTCCTCGACTGAGGCGAACGGCAGGTTGAACTCGTCGGCGTACCGGGCGGCCAGGCGGGGCGTGCGCTTCGGTCCCATGCCGCCGAGCAGGATCGGTGGGCGGGGGCGCTGCGCCGGCTTGGGCAGCGCGGGCGAGTCGCTGACCGGGTAGTACGTGCCGGGGAAGTCGAATGTGGAGCCCGCCGGGGTGGACCAGAGCCCGGTGATCACCGCGAGCTGCTCCTCCAGCCGGTCGAACCGCTCCCCCAGCGGCGGGAACGGGATGCCGTACGCGGTGTGCTCCTCGGCGTACCAGCCGGTGCCGATGCCCAGCTCGATCCGGCCGCCGCTCATCTGGTCGACCTGCGCCACGGTGATCGCCAGCGGGCCCGGCAACCGGAACGTGGCGGCGGTCATCAGCGTGCCGAGCCGGATCCGGGTGGTGTCGCGGGCCAGGCCGGCGAGCGTGGTCCACGCGTCGGTCGGGCCGGGGTCGCCGCTCACCGAACCCATCTTCAGGTAGTGGTCGGAGCGGAAGAACGCGGCGAAGCCGGTCTCCTCCGCGCGGCGGGCGACCGCGAGGAGCTGGTCGTATGTGGCGCCCTGCTGGGGTTCGGTGAAGATCCGGAGTTCCATCCCCCGAGCATATGGAGCCTACCGGGCCCCGGCAGCGCGACCTGTCATTCCTTGCCAGGCATATAACTGGTGAGGCATATTGCTGGAGTGACCGTCGACGCCTTCACCGTGCTGGCCGAGCCCTCCCGGCGACGCATCCTCGACCGGCTGCGCCGGGCGGAGAGCAGCGTCGGCGAGCTGGTGGACGCGCTGGGCATGAGCCAGCCGGCCGTCTCCAAGCACCTGCGGGTGCTCCGCGACGCCGGCCTGGTCACCTGCCGTACCGCCGCGCAGCGGCGGATCTACCGCGTCGACGTCGCGCCGCTACGAGCAGTCGACGACTGGCTCGGGCCGTACCGGTCGATGTGGACCGCGCACCTCGACGCCCTGGAACGCCATCTCGACAGTCAGGAGTGACAGATGGACCGCGACACGTTCCGTCCCGGCCCGCTCGCCCGGGTGGAGCTGGAACCCGCGAACGACAGGTGGGACCTGGTCTTCGTCCGCGACCTGCGGCACCCGCCGGAGAAGGTGTGGGCCGCGCTCACCGACCCGGATCAGCTCGCCGGATGGGCGCCGTTCCTGGCCGACCGCGACCTGGGCCGTACCGGTGACGCCGTGCTCAGCACCGTCGACGGCGACCAGAGTCACCCGGCGCCCGCCCGGGTGCTGCGCGCGGACCGGCCGAACCTGCTGGAGTACACCTGGGGCGACGACCTGCTCCGCTGGGAGCTGACCGCGACCGGCGACGGCACCACGCTCACGCTGCGGCACCGGGTCGGCCGGCCCGCCTTCGCCCCGATGACAGCCGCGGGCTGGCACCTCTGCCTCGACGTCGCCGCGCACCTGCTCGACGGCGACCCGGTCGGCCCGATCCGGGGCGCGGAGGCGAAGGACTTCGGCTGGGCGGAACTGCGCGACGCGTACGCCGAACGCCTGAACCACGGCTGACGCCTGCAGTCACCCGGCCCGGCGGCGCAGCCAGCCGGCCGCCCCGCCGACGAGCGTCGTCCCGATGGTGGTGCCGATGGCCACCAGCGCCGCCCCGACCGCCCACAGGCCGGTGTCGTCGGTCGAGGCGGCGTGCACCGCCCACGGGACGGTGAACGCCACTGTCATCACTGTCGCCACCAGCCAGATGTTCAGCCACCAGCCGGCGACGGCGGCCAGCGCGCCCAGGGTCAGCACCGCGGCGGCGACCTGCCAGACCGCGTACGGACCGCTCATGTCGCCGGTCTGCGGGTCCACGGTCCAGCCGGACTCCCAGCTCAGCCAGGCCATCCAGGCACCGGCCGTGGCCAGCGCCAGGAACAGACCGCCGAGCAGCGTACGTCTCGTCGTCACGCCTCCGATCCTGCCCGGCCGGCGGCCTGGGCGAATGAGCACGCGTACTCGATTCCGCCGCCGCGCACACGGCGGTGTGCGCGGCGTGTGCGCCCGATGCCAGCGGCCCCGGCCATCGTCGGCGTCATGAGTTACGCATTCGAGGCAGAGGGCCTGGTCAAGCGGTTCGGTACGACGACCGCGCTGGCCGGGATCGACCTCGCCGCACGCCGGGGGACCGTGCTGGGGGTGCTGGGGCCCAACGGCGCCGGCAAGACCACAGCGGTGCGGATCCTCGCCACACTGTTGCGCCCCGACGAGGGCCGCGCCACTGTCGGCGGCCACGACGTGGTCACCGACGCCGCCCGGGTACGCCGGCTGATCGGGCTGACCGGCCAGTACGCCTCGGTCGACGAGGACCTGACCGGCACCCAGAACCTGGTGCTGATCGGCCGGCTGCTCGACCTGAACCGCCGCGAGGCCCGGGTGCGGGCGGCGGAGCTGCTCGCCTGGTTCGGCCTGACCGAGGCGGCCGGGCGCCCGGCCAAGACGTACTCCGGGGGTATGCGCCGCCGCCTGGATCTGGCCGCGAGCCTGGTCGGCCGGCCGGAGGTGATCTACCTGGACGAGCCGACGACCGGCCTGGACCCGGCCAAGCGGGAGGAGATGTGGGGCGTGGTCCGCTCGCTGGTCGACGACGGGTCGACCGTGCTGCTGACCACGCAGTACCTGGACGAGGCCGACGCGCTCGCCGACGAGATCTCGGTGATCGACCACGGCCGGGTGATCGCGCACGGTACGCCCGGCGAGCTGAAGCGGATCGCCGGCAGCCAGACGATCGTGGTCCGGCCGACCGATCCGGGCCGGATCGGCGCGGTCGCCGAGATCCTGCGCGCCAGTACCGGGGCGGATCCCGAGCTGCCCCGGCCGGGACTGCTCACCGTGCCGGTGGACAGCGACGCCACGTTCACCACTGTGGTCCGCCGGCTCGACGAGGCCGGCATCGGAGTGGTCGAGCTGGCGTTGCGGCTGCCCAGCCTCGACGAGGTGTTCTTCACGTTGACCGGCCACGGCGCCGAGGAGCCAACGGAGGTGGCGGCATGACCACGACCACACGTACGGCGGCGACGACGCCGTCCCGGGCCGGCACCGCCCACGCCGCCGGCCGTCCGTTCGGGATGGCCCGGCACAGCCTCGCCCTGGCCGGCCGCAGCCTGATCAAGACGATCCGGACCCCGGAGCAACTACTGGACGTCACGCTCCAGCCGATCGTCTTCGTGCTGATCTTCGTCTACCTGCTCGGCGGCGCGGTCGCCGGCTCGCAGCACGAGTACCTCCAGTTCCTGCTTCCCGCGATCATGGTGCAGACCGTGCTGTTCGCGTCCATCGCCACCGGCGTCAGCCTCAACACCGACGTCGAGAAGGGCGTCTTCGACAGGTTCCGCAGCCTGCCGATCGCCCGGTCCGCGCCGCTCGTCGGCTCGGTGGTCGGCGACCTGGTCCGGTTCGTGGTCTCCATCGTGGTGCTGCTGGGGTTCGGGTACGCGCTCGGCTTCCGGATCGGCACCGACCCGCTGTCCGCGCTCGCCGCCTGCCTGCTGACCATCGCGTTCGCGTTCGCGGTCAGCTGGATCGGCGTCCTGCTCGGGGTGCTGATGCGCAGCCCCGGCGCGGTGCAGGGCACGGCGTTCCTGCTGCTGTTCCCGCTGACCTTCGGCACCAACATGATGGTGCCGACGGACACGCTGCCCGGCTGGTTGCAGTGGTGGGTGGGGGTCAACCCGGTGGCCGACGTGATGGAGGCGGCCCGGGGCCTGATGGTCGGTGGCCCGGTGGCCGGGCCGGTGACCCGGTCGCTGCTCTGGACCGTGGCGATCATCGCGGTCTTCGCGCCGCTCGCGGTCCGCGCCTACCGACGCCGCGCCTGAGCCGCCCGCGCCGCTCCTGACCACGCGGCACGACGATCACCGAGCCGGGTCGCCGCCCACGAACGCGAGGGCGTCGGCCCGGCTGCGGCCGTTGCCCCGGGCGTACGCGGCGGCGTAGCCCTCCTCGCCCAGCTCGGCGCGCAGCCGCTCGGCGAGCCGCTGCGCGTCCGGGTTGGACCGGTCGGGCCGACCGCGCAGCGAGTCGGAGACGCCGAGCAGTTCGGCCGCCCGCTCGTACCGGCCCTCCGCCGCCGCCAACGCCACCCAGCCGACCGTGACGATCGCGATCACCGGCATGTCCCGGGCGGCGAGTGCCCGCGTGGTCGCCTCGTCGAGGTGCCGGCGCGCACCCGCCAGGTCATCGCGGGCCAGCGCCAGGTGGCCCATCTCGGCCAGCAGCAGGCCGCGGAACTGCGGGGCGACAAGCGGCGTCTCGGCCTGGCGGCGCATCGCCTCGGCGAGGCACTCCTGCGCCTCGTCCAGCGAGCCGTCGGAGCGGGCGATGCTGCCGAGCATCATCAGCCCGAACGCACCGTCCCGGCCGTCCCGGTCGGTCACGAACCGGCGCAGTTCGGCCTTGGCGCCGGCCACGTCACCGGCGCGGGCCCGGATGGCGGCGAGCCAGATCAGCTGGAAGCCCGGCTCGGAGGCCGGGTTGAGTTCCCGGGCCAGCCGCACCGACTCCTCCAGTGCCGCGGTCGCCGCGTCGAAGTCGCCGCGTTTGGTGAGCGCGTCCGCGTACTCGCTGAGCACGTGCGACAGACTCATCCGCTCGCCGACCGCGCGCAGCTCCGCGGCGGCGTCGGTCAGGTCGCGGAGCATGCCCTCGGCGTCGCCGTCGTTCTCCTTGAACTTGCCGCGTATCCCCAGCAGCGTGCCGTCGGTCCACGGGTCGGGGTGCCCGCGCGCCCGGTCGATCGCCGCGATCCCGGCCGCCGTGTCGTCGCCGAAGATCGACAGCATCGGTGCGAGCAGCCCCACGATCGGGTGCTTGGTCCCCTCCGCCGCCCGCAGGGTCGTGGTCAGCTCGGCGATCTGCTCCGGCGTCGGCCCCTGCTCGCCGCGTGCCAGCTCCGAACCGATGCGGATGGCGAGCACCACCGCCCGCTCCTCCGCCGGTGCCGGGCCGGGCAGCGCCAGCGCCCGGGCCAGCACGTCACCGCCGATGCCACCGTCGTCGCCCCAGATCACCAGCGGCAACGCGAGCCCCGCGCCGATCCGCAGCGCGGTGTCGGCGTCACCGGCGTCGCAGGCGTAGTGCAGCGCGCCGACGACGTTCTCCCGTTCCGCCTCCAGCAGGCGCAGCCACGGCAGCTGACCGGCGGTCCGCAGGTGCGGCTCCGCGGTCCGGACCAGCTCCCGGAAGTACGCCGCGTGCGCGGCGCGCGCCCCGGCCACCGCCCCGGCGGCGGCGAGCCGTTCCAGCCCGTACTCCCGGATGGTCTCCAGCATCCGGAACCGCCCGTCGCCGACGACCTGGAGCAGCGACTTGTCGACGAGCGCGTCGAGCAGCGCGGCGGCGGCCGGGCCGGCGACGCCGGCCGCCGAGTCGGCGGTGACCGACGCAGGAAAGACCGCGAGCCGTTCGGCGAGCCGTCGCTCGTCGTCGGTGAGCAGCCCCCAGCTCCAGTCCACCACCGCCCGCAGCGTGCGGTGCCGGGGCAGCGCGGTGCGGCTGCCGCCGGTGAGCAGCCGGAACCGGTCGTCCAGCCCGGCCGCGACCTGCTGCGGCGACAGCGTCCGCAGCCGCGCCGCGGCGAGTTCGATCGCCAGCGGCAGGCCGTCGAGCCGCCGGCAGATCTCCACCACGGCCGCCACGTTGTCGCCGGTCACCGCGAACCCGGCCCGCACGGCCGCGGCCCGGTCGCGCAGCAACTGCACCGACGGGTACGCGAGCGCGTCGCCCGGCGTCGCGTCCGCCGGTGGCAGGCGCAACGGCGGTACGGGGTCCAGCGCCTCACCGACGATGCCCAGCGGCTCCCGGGAGGTGGCCAGGACGCGCAGTCCCGGGCAGTGCCCGAGCAGTTCCTCGGCGAGCCGGGCGGCCGCCTCGACGACGTGTTCGCAGTTGTCCAGCACGATCAGCGTCTCGTCGGTGGCGATCGTCTCCACCAGGCGGCCGAGCGTGTCGCGGGCCGGTGGGCGTACCGGTTCCAGCGTCCGGTCCCGGCGGCCGAGTGTGTCGAGCACGGCCCGGGGCACGTCCGCCGGATCGGTGATCGGCGCCAGCTCGACCAGCCAGGCCCCGCCGGGTACGGCGTCCGCCAGCCGGCCCGCCGCCACGCTCGCCAGCCGTGTCTTGCCCGCTCCGCCCGGCCCGAGCAGGGTCACCAGCCGGTTGCCGGCGAGCAGCCCGGTGAGCCGGGCCAGGTCCTCGTCGCGCCCGACGAACGTGGTGAGCGCCGACCGCAGGTTGCCCCGCCGCGCGGGCGCCGGCTGCTGCGGGACCGCCTCGCCGCGCAGCAGTTCCAGGTGCGCGGCCCGCAGCTGCGGCGACGGGTCGACGCCCAGTTCGTCGGCGAGCCGCTGCCGGATCCGCTCGTACGCGGCCAGCGCCTCGGCGGGCCGTCCGGCCGCGGCGAGCGTGCGCAGGTGCAGTTCGGCCAGCCGCTCCCGCAGCGGATGCGCGTCGGTCAGCTCCCCCAGCTCGGCGACGATCAGCTCCGGCCGCCCGGCCCGCAGCTCCGCCTCGATCCGGTCCTCCTGCGCGGTGAGCCGCAGCTCCGCCAGCCGCACCACCGCTGCCGCCGCGTACGGCGCGTCGGCGACCTCGGCAAGCGCCGGTCCCCGCCACAGCGCGAGCGCGTCCCGCAACGTCGTCCGCGCCGCCGACGCGTCTCCGTCGCGCAGCGCCGCCCGTCCCTGCCGGGTCAGCCGCTCGAATCGCCCGGCGTCCACGTCGTCCGGGTCGAGGTCGAGCCGGTAGCCGGCCGGGCCGCTGCGCACCCCGAGCCCGGGCACCGCCCGGCGCAGCCGGGACACGAGCGTCTGCACGGCGTTTGCGGTGTCGGTCGGCGGCTCGTCACCCCAGAGCGCCTCGGCCAGCGCGGGCACGCTCACCGGCCGGCCCGGGTCCAGGGCGAGGCGGATCAGCAGGGCCCGCAGCCGCGCCCCGGCGACGTCGACCGGCCGATCGCCGTCGCGGACCTCAAGCGGCCCGAGGATCCCCACCCGCACCGTGTCACTCTCTCATCCCCCGTCGACCCGACGGCGGCACCATAGCGGTGGTCGAGCGGTCTACGCGTCGGGAATCCGGACCGTGAGCACCCGGGTGAGGACGCGGAAGCCGGCCGCGTCGTACATCCGGCGGGCCGGGTTGCCGTCGACCACTGACAGGCCGACGGACGGCAGTCCCACCTCGCACGCGCCGCGCAGCGCGTGGACGAGCAGCGCCCGACCGAACCCGCGGCGCTGCGCGCGGGGCGCCACGCCCAGATTCAGGATCCAGACGCAGTCGTCGTCGGTCCACGGCACCGGCCCGGCGCACAGCACGTGCCCGGCGCTGCGGCCGTCCGGGTCGATCAGCCGGGCCGAGGCGGGGATCAGCGGCGGCACCGGCTCACCGGTGTCGAACATCGCCCGCACCTCCCGGGTGTCGCTGGGCTGCCAGCGGCCGTCCGGGTGGTCCGGGCCGTACGCCGCGTCCAGCCCTTCGGCGAGGTCGTCGTCCCAGCCGGGTGCGCCGAGCGACCAGCCCTCCGGCAGCGTCACCGGTTCGGGTACGTCGGTCAAGTAGTGCCGCATGTCCGTGGCGGCCCGGCTCAGCTTCAGCCCGTCGGCCACCAGTGCCGCCGCCAGCGACTCGTCCGGCGTCTCCAGCCGGTGCCCGGCGAGATCGCGCCGTACCCGCGAGACGAGCCGGGTGAGCGGCGCCTCGGGCAGCGGCCGGACGTCGGCCGCGACCGCTGTGCCGTCGTCGTCCCGCAGCCGCATCCGGGCCAGCGGGACGCCGTCGTCACCGAGCAGCAGCGAGTCGTCAGAGGCATCGGGGTGCGGGCGTACCGGCATTCGCGGCAGCGTACCGGCCGCGCCCCGGTCCGGCGCCCCGGTTCCGCGGCCCGCGGCGGGGAGGGTGCGGGCCTAGGGTTGGGGGGTGAGCAGGATCGATCGGGGCAGCAGGACGATCGGCGCCACTCCGGCGGCGGTCTATGACGCGCTCGTCGACCGGGGCGCCCTGGAGGCGTGGTTGCCGCCGGACGGGATGCGCGGGCGGATCGAGCGCTGGGATCCGCGCCCCGGTGGTGGGTTCCGGATGGTGCTCACCTATCTCGACCCGACCGGCAACCCCGGCAAGACGTCGGACGCCACCGACGTGGTCGACGTCGGGTTCGCCGAACTCGTACCGGCGCACCGGGTCGTGCAGACGGCCGTGTTCCAGTCCGACGACCCGGCGTACGCGGGCACCATGACCATGACCTGGCAGCTCGCCGCAGTCGGCGACGGCACCGCTGTGACAGTCAGCGCCACCGGCGTGCCGCCGGGCATCGACCAGGCGGTGCACGAGGAGGGCATCGCGTCCTCGCTGGCGCACCTGGCCGCGTACCTCGAACCAGGCGGCTGACCACGACGGACGCCGGGATTGCCGGCGGTTTTTGCGGGTAGCCGCCGACGGTGGCCGGGCAACGGGAGGGTCGCGGCGGCCGGCGGGGGTCGTCGCGGCGCGCCGGCCTGGACGCGGAACGGTTCGACGAGGCGTGGGAGCGCGTGAACGAGCGCGGCCGCGCCGCCGGCCGGGACCGGATGCAACAGCTGCGGATCAAGTCCGTACTCGCCGTGCAGGCCGGTCTGGCGGCGGCGCTGGCCTGGGCCGTCGCGCGCTGGCTCACCGGCATGCCGAGCCCGATCTTCGCCCCGGCCGCCGCGGTCGCGGTCATCACCTCGTCCTTCGGGCGACGCCTCTCCAACACGGTCGAACTGCTCGCCGGGGTGACGCTCGGCATCATCGTGTCGGATCTGCTGATCGGCGCCGTCGGCGCCGGCGTGTGGCAGACCGGCGTGATCGTCACGGCGTCCGTGCTGGTCGCGCTGGCATTGAGTACGCGGGGCGGGATCGTGGGCAACGCCAGCGGTACGGCGGTGCTGCTCGGCGCGCTCTCCTCCTCCCGGCACACGCTGGAGTTCCCCCGCTTCGTCGACGCGCTGATCGGCGGCGGCGTGGGACTGGTGGTGACGTTGCTGCTGGTGCCGATCAACCCGCTGCGCGTCGTGCGGCGGGTGGCCGCGCCGACGCTGCGGCAGCTCGCCGGCCAGCTCGCGGCGACCGCTGCCGCGCTGCGGCGACGTGACCACGACCTGGCCGACCGGGCGCTGAGCCGGTCGCAGGCGATCGGCGCGGACCTGGGCCGGTTCTGGGACGTCTTCGGCGGCGCGAAGGAGACGGTCGACCTCGCCCCGGCGCGCTGGCCGAGGCGGCGTTCGGTCCGGCACTACCAGCTCGGCGCGCCGGACGTAGACCAGGCGGTCTGGAACACCCGCGTGCTGGCCCGGCGGGCCGTCGTGCTGATCGAGGACGGGGAGCCGATCCCGGAGAGCCTGCCCGACGCCGTGGAGGCGCTCAGTGAGGCAGTGAACGCCGTACAGGAGGAGGTTCTCGCGGACCAGGGCCCGGAGGACGCCCGCCGGCACGCGCTGCGTGCGGTGGCGGCGGCGACGCGCGCGGAGCTGGCCGGGACCGGGCTGTCCGGCACGGTGATCGTGGGGCAGGTCCGGACCGCCGCGAGCGACATCATGCAGGCGACCGGGATGGACCGGGAGGAGGCGCTGCGGCGCATCCGGGACGTGGCCGCCGCGCAGTCGTGACCCGGTTCAGTCGTCCCCGCGGACGCGGGCGTGCAGGTGCATGTCGTGCCGCCCGTCGTCGTGCACGGCCGCGCTGCGCTTGGTGCCCTCCAGCCGGAACCCGGCCTTGACCGCCACCCGGCACGACGCGACGTTGCCGGTCGAGTGGTCCAGCCAGAGCCGGTGCAGCCGGCCGTCGCCGAGCGCCCACGCGCTCAGCGCCCGCAACGCGCCGGATGCCACGCCGGCGCCGCGGGCGGCCGGAACCACCCAGTACGCGCACCCGGCCTCGCCGTCGTCGAGGTTCACCCCGCCCAGCACCATGCGGCCCACCACCTCGCCGTCGCGGGTCACCGCCCAGCTCGCGCCCGTCGCCTGCCGCCAGGCACGGCGGAAGTGCGCGAACCATTCCCGCACCTGCTTCTCCGACGCGGGCCGGCGGGTGTGCCAGCGGCGGATCTCCGGATCCTGGTACGCGGCCAGCACAGCCGGTGCGTCCTCGTCCGCCCAGGGGCGCAGGACCAGACCGTCGGCCGCGAACAGCGTGGGTTGCGGGCCGGTGGTGAGCGTGCCGGCGGGAACGGCGGGCGGTGTGGACGCCGGAAAGCGCATCCCCGACTGTCCATCGCCACCCGCCCTTGGTGTCAAGTGACCTGGTGTCGCTAGTGTGCGAGCCATGGCGGTGACCGCGACGGGCGTCTTCCGGCGTACGCCACGGGAACGGGCCGACCAGCGACTCGCGTGGGAGCGCGCCGACCAGCCGTTCTTCGCCGCCGGGGCCTGCCACATCCTGGCCTGGGTGTGCCGGGACACCTACCCCGACCGGCCGATCGGCCTCGCGGGGTTGCGGTTCGCGGGCGAGCGCCAGGTCTTCCACGTGTACGCGACCTGGGCAGGCTGGGCGTTCGACCACGCCGGATGGAACCCGGAGGCGGATCTGCTCGCCGCCAACCGGGAGTTCGAAAGGCGTCCACTGGACCGGATCACGATCGTCGACGACCTGGCCGCGTTCTGCGAGTCCCAGCGTCACCGCATGCCGCACCGGTACTGGGGTGATCCGCTCCCCCGCGCCCGCGACTACGTGAACCGGCATGCCCCGCCGTGGGAGTGACGCCGTCCCCGCCGGGATCCCGGTCGGCCGGCGCACCCGGCCCGGGATCTGTACGGCGTGCCGGATCCGGCTGACCGTCCGCGATGTGCGCGGGAGGGCTGGGCCGGTGAGTCCAGCCCTCGTACCGGCGGGCCGGTGCGCGTCGATCAACGCCTGACGGGACTCGGCGGCGGGCCGGCGGGGTCGTCCGACCGCGTGTCCGGCGGAGCCGGGACCGGACTGGCCGGCATGCTCGGGTCCGCCGGGTCCGCCGGGTCCGCCGGGTCCGCCGGGACAGGCGACGCCACGCCCGGCGGTGCCGGGACCGCACTGTCCGGCCTGGTCGGGTCCTCCGGGCTGATCGGCACGGGCGACGCCACGGCCGGCGGGGCCGGAACGGGCTCGCTCCGGTCCGGCTGGGGGACGCTCGTGCCCGGCTGCGGCGAGATCACTGTGTCCTCGCCCCGGCTGGCGTAGGCGAACGGCGCCCCGATCACGAGCACCGCCAGGATGCCCGCCGCGCCCGCCGCCACCGTGTTGCGTCGACGGCTGCGCGCACGCCGTTCCGCCCTGGTCAATGAGTCCCGCACAGTCGGTGCCTCCTCGGCTATGTCGGTGAGGGTGGAGCGGAGCAGACCTTCGAACGGATCACTCATCGCTGCATCTCCAGAAGCTCGCTGTCCGGCAGGATCTGACGCAGTCGGGTGACCGCGCGGTGGGTCCGGCTGCGCACCGTGCCGACCGAGCAGCCCAGCAGTTCGGCGACCTGGGCCTCCGGCAGGTCCTCGTAGTAGCGCAGGACCACGACGGTGCGCTGCGCCGGTGGCAGTTGCCACAGCGCCGCCCGCAACGCCAGCCGCAGATCCGTACCGCCGGCCGGGTCGGCCACCACCGGCTCGTGCACGCCGACCGGTGACTCCCGACGACGACGCAACCGCCGCCACCAGCTCACCTGCTCCCGGTACATGACGGCACGCAGGTAGCCCTCCGGGTCGGCGTGCCGAATGCTCCGCCACTTCGGAATGATCTTCGACAGCGCCGACTGGAACAGATCCTCGGCGCTGCTTCGATCACCGGTGAGCAGGTAGGCGACCCGTATCAGCGCCGGCGCACGGCTCGCCACGAACTCGGCCAGCACCGCCCGCTCGTCCTCGTCCACCGCACCACCCTCGTCTCCTCGTTCACCAGTGACAGACGCGCGGGGACGCCGCCGCTATCCCGAGATCGGCGAATCGGTTTCCGCGGGCGCGGGCACAGTCCCCGGTGCAGGCTCGGCCCCGCCTACACTGCGCCGCGTGGACCAGGCCGCACCGCACACCGTCAGCTCGCTCGCGTACGACCTGCGGGTGCTCGGCATCGTCCCGGGTGACGTCCTGCTGCTGCACTCGTCGTACCGGAGTCTCGGGTTCGTCGCCGGTGGCACCGAGGCGGTGGTCCGGGCGCTGCTCGACGCGCTCGGACCGGAGGGCACCCTCGTCGTGCCGACGCACACGCCGGACAACACGGACCCGGCCGGGTGGCGGCATCCGCCCGTACCCGAGGCGTGGTGGCCAGTCATCCGCGAACAGACGCCCGGCTTCGACCCGGCCCGCACGCCGAGCCGGTGGATGGGCGCGGTCGCCGAGACGGTACGCACCTGGCCGGGCGCCCGCCGCAGCAATCACCCGCAGGTGTCCTTCGCCGCGCTCGGCGCGCACGCCGCCGACATCGTCGAGGGCCACCGACTCGACGACGCGCTGGGCGAGCACTCCCCGCTGGGCGCCGTGTACCGGCTCGACGGCAAGGTGCTGCTGCTCGGCTGCGACCACAGCTCCAACACCTCGCTGCACCTGGCGGAATGGCGGCAGGCGGCGGCGCCGCGGGCGGTGACGGGCTCGGCGGTACGGCTGCCGGACGGAACGAGCCGGTGGAGCACGTGGACCGACGTCGTCACCGACGAGGACGACTTCCACCAGCTGGGCGCCGACTTCGAGGCGACAGGCGCCACGACGACCGGCCGGGTGGGCGGCGCGACGGCCCGGCTGATGCGCCAACGCGCCCTGGTCGACTTCGCCACCGCCTGGATGGCCGCAAACCGCGAGCAGTGACCGCCCCACCGCGACGGAGCGCTTGTTCAGTCCGGCTTGGGAGCGAAGGGGGTTACGGCGGGGTTGGCGTAGATCCCACTCCGCCGGGCAGAGGTGGGTCCACGCGGCTCCCGTCACCGATCTCCGATCGGGCAGCTCATTGCCCAGGCCGGCGAGCGGTTCTCGACCTGCCGGACGTAGCGCTCGAAGACGACCATCTCGCGGACGCCACGCCACGCCGAATACGTCTAGCCGTCCTGGTCGACAGCGAACGGACGGTACCCCGGCGGCGGTTCACCGACCTGTAGGTCCGAGAACAGCAGCGTGAGGTCGTGGGTATTGGTCTCGATCCGCACCTCGTGGAATTCAAGCCCGATCGCCTCAGCCCAGCGCTGAGCCGCCGGCGACTCCTCCACGATCCGGGCACCCGGATAGAGCGACTGCCACTTCACGCCCCAGACATAGCCTTCCAGGTCGACTCCGGTCCGGTGGTCGGTCAGGCGGTCGTCGAGCGACTCGCGCCACGTCGACGGCGCCACTGAGGTCCGACAGCGCGCCTCGACGCAGTACCGGAACAGGTAACGCAGATACTTCGGCGCCACCCCGGTGCGAGGATCCGCAGTCACGTAGACGATGGCCTCGTAGTCCCGCATGTAATCGGTGAACCCGTGGTAGACGAGCGCCTGGTCGAACATTTCGTCGAGGGCACGACCGAGCACCAATGGGTCCACGGCGTAGTTCTACACCGTCGGGGACGGTCGGTTCCTGCCGAGCCCGTGCGCGAAGGCGATCGAATGGGCTGCGCTCGTGCGGCGACCCGCTGACGCGCCGTCCAGCCTGAGCGCTCGGGCTCGCCGCTTCCTAGCGGTCCCTTGGGTTCGGCTCGAAGTGCCCGCTGTCAGCAACCGGCGCGAACAGTGGGAAGCCGACGGCATCGCGCCGGAAGCGTAGACCGGGCGGAGAGCTGTCAGGCTTGCCGTACTCCTTTCTGATCGGGGCCGGACGGAAGGGGCAGAGACCGTCCACACTCTCCGGCGACGCGGTTGCCGCCTACTGCCGGCGCTCAGGAGCGGGGATCTCCCGCGGCGGGCCCGGCTCGGCCCGGCACCAACCGCCTCGGAACTCGACTCCGGGGACTCCCTCGATCAGGCGGCTGATGTCGACCATCGCCCCGAGTGAGTCGGCGACGCTGCCGCGCAGTTCTCCGACCGCCGATTCGAGGTCGTCGTCTTCCGTCGACCAGTCGACATCCGCGTCCCGCAGCTCGGCGACTGCGCGATCGGTGAGAGCCTCCGCGTTGGTGACCAGGACGTCGACTCTGCAGTACAGGTGCAGAGCGAGCGGCGCCGACACGTGCAGGTTCTCCATTCGATCAGCATGCCGAAGCAAGCACGAGTTAGGAAGAGCGCACCCGACGGGCCGTGCTGCCTGGCCCTGGCGTCCGTGCCGACGGGCACGCTACGGGCTGACAGACGGGAATACTGATCAGGTGGACGATCCCGCCGAGTCAGCGATCGAAGGAGTCCGAGGCTACGCAGCCGCTCTGAAGCGCATTCGGTCGCGTTTGCTCGACGCGTACGCGGATCTCGGATGCGTCTCGGATCTGATGGCGGCAGTGAGGCATACGCGAACGATGCCTCGGGAGGGCACGTCGAGCACGGGTATCGAGTACTCCGTCCATGGGGCCGGCTGCCGGATGACGGATCAGCATGGCCAGGAGGTCGACGTCGACCTGGTCGACGGCGCCGAGGCCTTCGACGCCTGGCGGATCACGCGCTTCCTGGACGGGAAGTCGGGCGCGCGCCCCTCGGTCGAGGAGTTGCGTACGGCATGCGTCCACCTGTCCGAGCTGGGCGAACTGCGAGAGATACGGGCCGGCCGCTGGTACGCCCTGCCCGATCACTGATTCGACCGCTTCCATCCAGCCCGTCCGCGGGAGAGCCGGCTACCTACCGCGCGCCTTCCGCCGAGCTGACAGCTCCCACCGAAGCCGCCTCACGTCTTCGGGAGGGGCGTCCGGGAACGGCGGCACTGCCGCAGCGATCTTCTCCACCGCCTCCTCGCCGATCGCCTGACTGATGGCATCCCACAGGCCCCTTCGCGCCCGAGACGCTTGAGGACCGATCAGTCACTCGGTGATGTGCCGTCACGCTCCCGCAAGATCGCGAGATGGGATACGACGTGACGGTACGACGGTTCGGGCTCTGCGTGGCGGTCGCGCGACGCTGCTCACCGTCGGCGTGTGGCCGCGCCGCTCGATCAAGCCCACGCTCTCGAATGCGGATGGGCTCGTGAAGGTGGCGAGCGACACGGGCGACCTGGAGAGCGCGGTCGACAAGCTCGAGCCGACCTGCGGCAGGTACTGGTAGCTCGGCTGAGCAGGGCGTCTCGCGTGGCAGGGCGGGCGGCATCGAACGCATCCCGCCTTTCGGTACGGTGACGCTTCACGGGTCGCGCCCTAACCGACGAAGGCCTCGCCGTCCAGGAGGTGACGCGCGTGCGATGGACCAGCCGCATGTTGTGGTGGCCGCTCAGCGTCTGCCTGATGGTGACGCCAGCAGCCTGTACGTCCTCAAGTGGTTCCGGCCAGGGTGAGGCCCGACCACCCGCACCAACTGCATCTCTGGGTACTGACCCGAGCGCGTCCCCGTCAACTGACGTGAGCGCCAGGCAGGAGTCATGCACTGTATCGATCGATGCGATGCAGGAACCGCCGGCGGGTTATCGGCTCGTGGGAGAGGACGTCGCGGTACCTGACCGGCCGGTGCTTCAAGCAGAGGAATCGGGGCAACCGGACCCGGCAGCCCGGCTGTTCGCCAAATGGGGATTGGTCGTACGCGGCGGCGCAGTGGTCGATCTTCGGGTGGCATCCGGCTGGGAGGACAGGGCGCGTCTCGGATGGGGCTCGTCAGTGGTGCCAGCCGTGCGCGCCCGTGTGCGCGCCTGCGCACCTGTCGACGACCAATCTCAGTGGCTGGCCTTCGTCGGCGGCACGTGGGTTGCGCGGGCAACCTGCCTACCGCTCACAATTCGGTCGCGGGGGCAGACGGCGCAAGTACAGCTAGGTATCGGTGTCCCGTGCGACGGAACCGACCCGCCAAGTTCCCAGGAAGGCGCCGCCGGCATGGCCGACCACGGAAAACGGGTAGTGGGGCGGGCGGGGTTCGAACCCGCGACCGAGGGATTATGAGTCCCCTGCTCTAACCGGCTGAGCTACCGCCCCGTGACCGCGCCGGATCGTAACCCGCCGATCGTTGCGCGGACCACCACCTACCGGGCGGAAACACGGCCGCGACAGCACGATGGGCAACGCGAGGATAACAACGCGCTACCCGCCGATGGCTCACCCGCGCCGCAAGTCCGCGAGGACCGCGCCGACCGCACGCCATCCGCTGGCGAGCGCGCCCTGGATGGACGGGCTGTCCCGGTGGTCGCCGGCCACGTACAGGCCGTCGCCGAGCGCCACCGGCTTGCGCAGCCGGCCCTGTGGTGGCGGTGCGGCGGGTAGCGCGTCCGGCACGGCGACTGTGGTGAGGTGGGTCCAGTCGGCGGTGGGGCGGCCGTAGAGGCGGTCCAGTTCGCGCCGGATCACCGGTTCGGGCGGTGCCTGCGGGCCGACCACCGAGGTGGCGATCAGGTGCTCGCCGTCGGGCGCGTACGTGGGCGCGGCCCGGCTCACCACCACCGTGTTGGCGACGAGTTCGCGCCGGTCGCCGTCGAGCAGCAGGATCGGCTCGTCCAGCGGCGCCGTGTCGGTGCGGTGGTAGTAGGTGGTGTACGCGTGCATGCGTACCCGTGGCAGCCCTGGCAGCAGCGTGGCCGCCGCCGGCGGATCGACAGCGACCACGACGGCGCGGCAGGTGATCTCGCCGGACGGGGTGCGGACCCGGCCGGGCGCGACCTGGGTGACCGGGGTGTTCAGCTCGATCAGCTCGGCGGGCAGGGGCGCGGCGAGCGCCCGGGGCAGCGCCGCCATGCCGTCCGCCGGCAGGCCGATCCGGCCGCGGGCGAAGGAGCGCATGACGACGGCGAGGACGTGGCTGGAGGTGGCCAGCTCGCGGTCGAGAAGCACGCCGGACAGGAACGGCCGGAGCAGTTCCTCGATCATCGCGTCGGAGAGCCCGGCCCGGCGCAGCGCCTTCTCCGCGCTGGTCTCGGGCGTGTCCAGCAGCCGCCCGACCGGCACTGTGGCGTAGCCGGCGGCGAGCGCGGCGAACCGCAGCCGGTCGGTCAGCGAGCCGATGCCCGCGGTGAGCGTGCCGGGCGCTCCGGTGGGTTCGCGCAGCGGGTTGACCAGGCGTTCCAGCCGGTCGCCGCGACGGACCAGCACGCCAGAGGTGAACCAGCCCATCTTGAGAGTGCCGACGTCGACCAGGCCGGTGAGCCGCGGGTAGGCGGTGTTGAGCACCTGGAAGCCCCGGTCCAGCAGGAACCCGTCGACCCGGTCGGTGGCGACCCGCCCGCCGAGCCGGTCGCCCGCCTCCAGCAGTCGCCACGGCACCCCGGCGCGGTGCAGCCGCCGGGCGGCGGCGAGACCGGCCAGGCCGCCGCCGACGACCACCACGTCCGTGTCAGGCACGGTCCACCCCCGCCCCGGCGCGGTCGCCCTCGCGGTGCGACCGCGACAACCGGCCCGGCCACCAGACCTTCGGCCCGATGTCGTACGCGAGCGCGGGCACCAGCAGCGAGCGGACCACGATGGTGTCGAGCAGTACGCCGACGGCAACCGCCACGCCCAGCTCGACGAGCACCACGAGCGGCAGGACGGCGAGCGCGGAGAACGTGGCGGCGAGCACGATGCCGGCGGAGGTGATCACGCCGCCGGTGACGGCCAGTCCGGCGAGCACACCGGCGCGGGTGCCGCGGCGGACCGACTCCTGCCGGACCCGGCTCATCAGGAAGATGTTGTAGTCGATGCCGAGCGCGACCAGGAAGACGAACGCGAACAGCGGGAAGGACTGGTCGACGCCGGGGAAGTCGAAGACGTACCGGAACAGCAGCGCGCACAGGCCCAGCGTGGCCAGGAACGACAGCACCACCGTGGCGATCAGCAGCACCGGTGCGACGAGGGCGCGCAGCAGCAGGGCCAGGATGACCGCGATGACCAGCAGCACCACCGGGATGATGACGTCGCGGTCGCGTACCGAGGCGTCGGCGGTGTCCACGTTGATCGCGGTGAAGCCGCCGACCACGGCGTCGGCGCCGGGTACCCGGTGCACGGTCTCGCGCAGGTCGCGGATGGTCCGCTCGGCACCGTTGCTGTCCGGCGGGTCGGCGAGCGTGACGTCGAGCTGGACCCGCCCGTCGACCACCTTGGGGGGCGAGTCCGGGTCGGGCGGCGCGTTCTCGCCCCGCTGGCCGAGCGGCAGCACCGAGGCGACCCCGGGCACGCCCTGCGCCGCCTGGGCGACCTGCCGCGCGGTGGCCTGGGTGGTGAAGATGGTGGCGGGGCTGCCGGTGCCGGCCGGGAAGTGCCTGTCGATGACCTCCTGCCCGGCCACCGAATCGGTGCGCTGGGTGAACAGCTGGGACTGGCCGAGCGTGGTGGCGCCGAGCTGGGTCACCCCGATCGCGAGGGCGGCGAGCACCACTGCGGTGACGACCCAGACGGTACGCGCGCGCCGGGCCACGAAGCCGGCGATCCGCCCCCAGATGCCGTGTTCGGTGCGCGGGTCGGCCTGGTCGTACCGGGGTCGCCGGGGCCAGAACGCCCAGCGGCCGCCGAGGACCAGCAACGCGGGCAGGAAGGTGAGCATCACCAGCAGCGTGGCGGCGATGCCGACGGCGCTGACCGGGCCGAGCGCCCGGTTGGAGTTGAGGCTGGACAGCAGCAGGCAGAGCAGGCTGACGATGACTGTGGCGCCGGAGGCGATGACGGCCGGTGCGGCGCCCTTCCAGGCGGTCCGCATCGCGTCCCAGGGGCGCTCGTGCCGGTGCAGCTCTTCCCGGTAGCGGGCGATGAGCAGCAGCGCGTAGTCGGTGCCGGCGCCGAGGACGAGCACGGTGAGGATGCCCTGCGCCTGCCCGTTGAGCTTGACGATGTCGTGGTCGGCGAGCAGGTAGACGAAGACGGCGGCGAGCGAGTACGACATCCCGGCGGCCAGTAGCGGGAAGATCCAGAGAACCGGGCTGCGGTAGACGACGAGCAGGATGACCAGCACCACTGTGAGCGTGACCAGCAGCAGCGGCCCGTCGATCGCGCTGAACACCTCGATCAGGTCGCCGAGCAGCCCGGCGGGTCCGGCCACGTCGACGGTGAGTCCGTCGCGGTCCGGGCCGGCGATGTCGCGCAGGCGTTCCACAACGGACCGGACCTGTTCGCCCTCGGCGCTGTCGATCGGCACGATCACCTGGGCGGCCTGCTCGTCCTGGCTGACGACCGGTGGCGGCAGCGGGCCGACCACGCCCGGCACCTCGGCGAAGCGGGCCGCGTCGGCCTGGATGCGCTGCTGGTCGGCCGGGGTGAGGCCGCCGGGGCGTTCGTAGACCACGAGGGCCGGGGTGGTCTCCCGGTCGACGAATCCGGCGGCGAGGTCCTGCGCCCGGGTGGCCTCGGCGTCGGCCGGCAGGAAGGAGGCGTTGTCGTTGGTGGAGACCTCGCCGAGCTTGCCGGAGTAGGGGCCGGCGATGCCGCCGACGACCAGCCAGCCGAGCACCACCGCCACCGCGATCAGCGTCGCGGTCCAGCGGCTGCGTCCTGCGGCCATCTCCACCGTCCTCGAATCGACGCATCAATCGACGCAGCGGGAGTCTAGGTCGACGCCGACCATCCTGCCGGGCGAACGGTGACCCGCGGGCGGAAACCAGGCAGCCGGAGCACATACCGGGGCACGGGAACGACGAACGCCCGCCGGCGATGCCGACGGGCGTGAACGCGTAGTGAAGCTCCCCCGATTGGACTCGAACCAATAACCTGCCGGTTAACAGCCGGCTGCTCTGCCAATTGAGCTACAGGGGACCGTGCACCGCTCGGTCCGGATCTCTCCGCTCCGTGCGACGGGGACAAGAGTACAGGACATCGGGGGGTGGCGCGCCAGGGGGTTACCGGACCGGACCTGACCGGCTGACGCGCCAGAATTACGGACAAATCGTCATCTCGGCACAGGGAGGCATGAGCGGAGAGCAGGATGGGTAGTTAGCCGTCGACAGAGAACGCAGGCGCGAGACGGTCGTTCCGCCGAACCGGCGGAGACCGGCGAGAGCGTCAGGTACGGAAGGAGCCGCCATGCGCGGAAAGATCATGTTTCTTGGCGGGCTGGCTGCGGGATTCGTCCTGGGCGCCCGTGCCGGCCGGGAGAAGTACGAGGAGCTGGTGGTCCGCGGGCGCAAGGTGCTCGACCACCCGACCGTCCAGGAGGCGGCCGGGGTCGCGCAGGCCCAGGCGACCCGGCTCTACTCAGAGGGCAAGGACAAGCTGGGGCAGACCAAGATCGGCGAGAAGCTCGCCACCGGCAACGGCGGCAAGCAGGGCATGACCGAGGCCGACAAGCCGTTCGCCGGCACGCCGGCCGCGGTCGGCAGCCGCAGCGCCAACGGCACGGGCTCGACCAGCTCGACCGGGTCGGCCACGACCGGCACGAGCAGCAAGCCGTCCACCGGCAACACGCTCTGACGCAAGCGGACAGCGGGCCGGTCACCTCCGGGTGACCGGCCCGCTCCCGTCTGCGCGGGCACGGATGTGGCACATTCTCGGTGGGGAGGTGACCACATGCCGATGGTCGGACCGGAGACGGCGGATCAGGCGCGGCTGCTGCGTCTGCTGCGCGACGACGGCCCACGCTCCCGGGTCGAACTGGCCGACCTCCTCGGCCTGCCCCGGGCCCGGTTCGCCGCCGAGGTGGACCGGCTGACCACGCTCGGCCTGGTGGAGAGCGCCGGGCCGGCCGCGTCGAG
Organism: Micromonospora sp. AMSO1212t; assembly: GCF_008868145.1. Taxonomy (NCBI): domain Bacteria; kingdom Bacillati; phylum Actinomycetota; class Actinomycetes; order Micromonosporales; family Micromonosporaceae; genus Micromonospora; species Micromonospora sp. AMSO1212t. The sequence goes on along the minus strand of NZ_WBKS01000042.1, from coordinate 1,019 downwards.
GGGCGGCCGCCGGTCGTCGCTGCTGCGCGTCGGCGCGCAGGTCCGGTTCGGCGCGGTGCTCGTCGGCGACGGCCTCCTGCGGGTCGCGCTCACCGACGGCGAACTGAACCCGCTCGCCCGGCACGACGAGCCGGTGGACGTCCGGCTCGGCCCGGACGTGGTGGTCGGGCGCATCGTCGAACTGCTCGGCAAGCTGCGCGTCGAGGCGGGACTGTCGTCGCTCACCGGCGTCGGCGTCGCGCTGCCCGCGCCGGTCGAGGTCCGCGACGGCTCGCCGGTCTCCGCGCCGGCCCTGCCCGGCTGGCACCGCTTCCCGGTACGCGACACGCTCGCCGCCGAGCTGGGCTGCCCGGTGCAGGTGGACAACGACGCCAACGCGATGGCCCTCGGCGAACGGCACGCCGGCACCGGCCGGCCGTTCGACGACTTCCTCTACGTCAAGCTGGGCGAGGCGATCGGCTGCGGACTGGTGCTCGCCGGATCGCTCTACCGTGGTGCGGCCAGCGGGGCCGGCGACATCGGCCACTTCCAGCTCACCGAGGACGGGCCGCTCTGCGGGTGCGGCAACAACGGGTGCGTCGAGGCGTACTGCGGGGATGTCGCACTGGTGCGGGAGGCGGTGACCGCCGCGCGGGCCGGGCGCTCGACGGCGCTGGCGGACCGGCTGGCGGCGGCCGGGACGCTGTCGGTGGCCGACGTGGCAGCGGCCGCGACGGAGGGCGACGCGGCGGCGCAGACGCTCGTCCGCGACGCCGCCCGCCGGCTCGGGCGGGTGCTGGTCGGGCTGGTCAGCTTCGTCAACCCGGCCATCGTGATCATCGGCGGCGCGCCGGCCGGGATCGGGCCGGTCCTGCTCGCCGAGATCCGGGGCGTGGTCTACCGGCGCTCCACGCCGCTGGCCACCGGCAGCATGCCGATCGTCCTGTCCGACCTGGGCGACACCGCCGGCCTGATCGGCGCAGCCCACCTGGTCAGCACCCAGTCCTACGCCGCCCGCTAGCCCCCGTCTCTTATTCACA
>NZ_WBKS01000041.1:0-40826 GCF_008868145.1 Micromonospora sp. AMSO1212t | reverse complement strand
ACGGTGGCGGTGCTCGGCGCGGTGCTCGCCACCGGCGCCGACTTCGGCGTCTCCGGCCGGGCGTTCGCCGGTGACCTGCTGGCGGTGGTCGGCGGCCTGTTCGCGGCCGTCTACACCGCCTTCGGCGAGCGGGCCCGGGCCACGATCAGCACCACCACCTACACCACCGTCTGCTACGGCGTCTGCGCGGCGATCCTGCTCGTGGTGTGCCTGGCCGGCGGGGTACGCCTGCACGGCTTCGACGGCGCGACCTGGCTGGCGATCCTCGGCCTGGTGGCGGGCGCCCAGCTGCTCGGCCACTCGATGTTCAACTACGCCCTGAACCGGGTCTCCGCGACCACGGTCAGCGTGCTGATCCTGCTGGAGGCGCCGGGCGCGGCGCTGATCGGCTGGGTGTGGCTGGGGCAGTTGCCCCGGCCGCTGGCGCTGCCGGGCCTGGCGCTGCTGCTGGCCGGCGTGGCAGTGGTGGTGCTCGGCGGAGCACGGGCCGGCCGTCGGGCCGCCCCGGTCGCGGCACCGGCCGACCCGACACCGCTCGGCGACTGAACGACGCGGCCCTCGCGCCTGAGCGCGGCCACCGAGCACGAGCGGGCCGCCGCGCCGGTCGGGGCGAAGTCGCGCCGTTCCGGCCACCGGGCCGTCCGGTTTGCACGAAAGTGCTCAGGGTGGGGGCGGACCGGGACGAAGCGGCGGAGGCGGGGACCGTCGTCACGCCCTCGGCCGAGTTCCCGCCGCTCGGCGACGAGGAACGGGCGGCGCTCGGCCGGATCGGTGAGCGCTGGCGCGGCCCGCGCCGCGCCGACGACCTGCCGGTCGACCCGACGCTGGGGCGGCACGACCACCACCCGGCGCCCACCCGATTCGGCCGGCTGGCACCGATCGACATGTTCACAGTGGCGCAGCCGGACGAGCTGGTCGCCACCGGTGCGGCCGACCTGCCCGGCGACCGGGCCGGCCGGGCGGCCACCCGGTTACGCCGGGCCCTGCTCGGACCGCCGCTGTCCAGCGCATCGGTGCTGTACGAGCGGATGCGCAAGCTGGTCGCGCTGCCGGTGCTCTCCTCGGACCTGCTCAGCTCCGTGGCGTACGGGCCGGAGGCGATGCTCGTGGTGCTGGTGCTGGCCGGGAGCGCCGCGCTCGGGCTGGCCCTGCCGCTCGCAGCGGTGCTGGTGGTGCTGATGGTCGCGGTCGGCCTCTCCTACCGGCAGACCATTCCGGCCTATCCGCACGGCGCCGGCTCCTACATCGTCGCGGGGGACAACCTCGGTCGTACGCCGGGACTCGCCGCCGCGGCCGGGCTGATGCTCGACTACGTGCTGACCGTGTCGGTGTCGGTGGCCGCCGGGGTGCACGCGGTCACCTCGGCGCTACCAGGTCTCAGCTCGTGGGCGGTGCCGCTCGGGGTGCTGGTGATCGCCCTGCTGCTCGCCGGCAACCTGCGCGGCGTACGCACCGCCGGGAACATCTTCGTGCTGCCCACGTACGCGTTCGTGGTGGTGCTGGTCGCGGTGCTGGCGGTGGGGTACGCCAAGGCCGCCTCGCGGGGTTTCGCGCCAGTGCCGCCGCCGTCGGTGCCCGCCGCCGAGGGCCTGGGGCTGCTGCTGGTGCTGCGGGCGTTCTCCTCCGGCGCGGTGTCCATGACCGGCATCGAGGCGGTCTCGAACGCGGTGCCCGCGTTCCGGCCGACCGAGTGGCGCAACGCCCGCACCACGCTCGGCTGGATGGTCGCCATGCTGGTCACGCTGTTCGCCGGCCTGGTCGGGCTGATCCACCTCGACGGCCTGGTGCCCCGGGCCGACGAGACGCTGCTGTCCCAGCTCGGCCGGATGACGTTCCCGAGCGGGCCCTGGTACGCGATCCTCCAGGCCACCACCGCGTTGATCCTGCTGCTGGCCGCGAACACGGCGTTCAACGACTTCCCCCGGCTGCTGTTCTTCATGGCCCGGGACGGGCACGCGCCGCGCCGGTTCCTGCACATGGGCGACCGGCTGGCGTTCAGCAACGGGCTGGTGGCGCTGGCGCTGACCGCCGCGGTGGTGTTCGTGGCGTTCGGCGGGCACACCGAGCGGCTGATCCCGCTCTATGCGGTCGGCGTGTTCCTCGCCTTCACGCTGTCCCAGACCGGGATGGTGGTGCACTGGCGGCGCCACGGTGGGCCGGGATGGCGCCGCCGGCTCGCGGTCAACGCGGTCGGCGCGACACTCTCCGGGCTGGTGCTGCTGACCGCGGCGGTCGCCAAGTTCACCGAGGGCGCATGGGTGGTGGTGCTCGCCATGCCGCTGCTGGTGCTGCTGTTCCGCCGGATCCACGGGCACTACGCCCGGCTGCACCACGCGCTGGCGCTGCACCCGCCGCCGTCCGCGCCGCCCGCCGAGTGCGACGAACTGCCCCAGCAGGTACGCCACCTGGTGGTCGTGCCGGTGGCCCGGCTGAACCGGGCGTCGCTGCGCGCGCTGGCGTACGCGACGTCACTCGGGCGGCCGACGCTCGCCGTGCACCTCGCTCCCGAGGAGGCCGAGGCGGACCGGTTCCGGGAACAGTGGCGGGCCTGGGGAGACCACCTGCGGCTGGAGACGATCGTGTCGCCGTACCGGTCGGTGATCGGGCCGCTGGCGCACTACCTGGAGGCGCTGCACGCCGCGAGCCCGGACCTGACGCTCACCGTGATCGTGCCGGAGGTGGTGCTGCGCCGGCGGCGGTACCGGCTGCTGCACAGCCGCGCCGAGCAGCGGCTACGGGTCGCGTTGCGCGCGCTGCCCGGCGTGGTGGTCACGAGCGTCCCGGTGCACGTGTCGCGGTGACGCTCAGACGTCGCGTACCTCGAGCACGCGGGTGACGGGCGCGGCGTCGCCCAGCTCGGCGCGCAGCGCGACGCGGTCCGGGTCGACCAGGAACGCGTCGAGCCCGGCGCGGGCGGCGAACCGGATGACGTGCACCTCGGTCTCCCCGTCCCCGGTGCGCAACCGGCGTTCCAACCGGCCGCCGTGCCGGCCGAGCAGCGCCAGCACCGCGTCCTCGTACCGCCGGCCGGCGTCCACGTCGGCGCTCAGGTCGACGAGCGCGACCAGCAGGACTTCTTGCTTCGCGGTCATGTGTCCCCTCGGTGTCGTCAGGCCTCGACGCCGACCGCTTTCGCGCTGGCCGTCCAGAGCCGGGCGGCCAGCGCCGGGTCGGCCGCCTTGGGCCGGGGCCGGTGCGGCTTGCGGTCGGCGTAGTAGCCGCCGTCGGTCAACCGGGACGGATCCTGGCAGGCGAGCCAGACCAGCGTCTCCGCGCCCTTCTCCGGGCTGCGGAACGGCAGCAGCCGCATGCCCAGCGCCACGATCCGGCTCTCGTTGCCGAAGCGGGTACGCACCACGCCGGGGTGGAACACGTGCGCCGGCACCTCCGGCCAGCGCCGGGCCGCCTCGGCGGTGAACAGGATGTTGGCCTGCTTGCTGGTGCCGTACGCGCGGAACGGCCGGTACGAGCGCAGCGCGGAATTGAGGTCGTCCGGGTCGAGCACTCCGCTGCGGTGCGCGTCCGAGCCGGTGACCACCATGCGCCGGATCCGGTCTCGCAGCAGGTTGCTGAGCAGGAACGGGGCGAGGTGGTTGGCCTGCATGCTCAGCTCGAAACCGTCGACCGTGGTGATCGGTTCCAGCACGATCGCGCCCGCGTTGTTGGCGAGCACGTCGATCCGGTCGTACCGCTCGCGCAGCCGTTCGGCGAGCCCGCGTACGTCGTCGAGCACCGCGAAGTCGGCGCGGAACAGCTCCGGCTGTTCGCCGCAGCACTCGCGGACGCGCTCGCCCGCGGCGCGCAGCCGGGCCGGGTCGCGGCCGACGAGCACCACCTGGTCGCCGCGGCGCGCCAGTTCCTCCGCGGCGGCCAGGCCGATGCCGGAGCTCGCCCCGGTCAGCACCACGATCCGACGCTCAGTGAGATCTTCCACAGGTCCATTCACCCCGGTCACGGCACGAGGTTACCGTGGCGTCACCACGCCCTTTGGGATCGTTAAGTTCTCGAAATCCACCGCTGCGCCGGCGCCCGCGCCGGACGCTGGAAGGAGCGCATCCATGACCGCTGTCGGTCGCCCCCGCCGATCCTGCCTGGCGGTACCCGGCTCCAGCGTCAAAATGCTCGGCAAGGCCCAGGGCCTCCCCGCCGACCAGGTCTTCCTCGACCTGGAGGACGCGGTCGCGCCGCTGGCCAAGCCGGACGCGCGCAAGAACATCGTGGCGACGCTGAACGAGGGCGACTGGGCCGGCAAGACCCGGGTGGTCCGGGTGAACGACCTGACCACGCCGTGGACCTACCGGGACGTCATCGAGGTGGTCGAGGGCGCCGGGGCGAACCTGGACTGCATCATGCTGCCGAAGGTGCAGAACGCCGAGCAGGTGCACTGGCTGGACCTGCTGCTCACCCAGATCGAGAAGACGCTCGGCCTGGAGGTGGGCCGGATCGGCATCGAGGCGCAGATCGAGAACGCGGCCGGGCTGGTGAACGTGGACGCCATCGCGGGCGCCTCGCCCCGGGTCGAGACGATCATCTTCGGGCCGGCCGACTTCATGGCCTCGATCAACATGAAGTCGCTCGTGGTCGGCGCGCTGATCCCGGACTACCCGGGCGACCCGTACCACTACATCCTCATGCGCATCCTGATGGCCGCGCGGATGCACGACAAGCAGGCCATCGACGGTCCGTTCCTGCAGATCCGGGACGTGGACGCGTTCCGCGAGGTGGCGAAGCGCTCGGCGGCGCTGGGCTTCGACGGCAAGTGGGTGCTGCACCCCGGCCAGATCGACGCGGCGAACGAGGTCTACTCGCCGGCGCAGGCCGACTACGACCACGCCGAGCTGATCCTCGACGCGTACGACTACTACACCTCGGAGGCGGGCGGGAAGCTCGGCGCGGTGATGCTCGGCGACGAGATGATCGACGAGGCGTCCCGCAAGATGGCGCTGGTGATCGCCGCGAAGGGCCGGGCCGCCGGCATGTCCCGTACCTCCACGTTCACCCCGCCCGCGTCCTGACCGCGCGCCGGGCCGCCCCGAGTTCGTGGGGCGGCCCGCCGGGTTCAGTAGGTCGTGCTGCCGTAGCCGGACGATTCCTGGTTGGCCGCCCAGACAATGAGGATCACGATGGCTGCGGTGGCCAGCACGGCCAGCACGGTGGAGATCCAGCCGACGATGATGCCTGCGGTGGCGAAGCCCTCGCCGCCCTCGCCGCGTTCCCTGATCTGCTTACGGGACACGTGGCCGAGGATCGCGCCCACCACGCCGATGTAGCCGCCGAGGCCGTAACCGCAGAGGCCGAGCGCGCCGATGATCGAAACGATCATCGCGGCGATGGCCAGGCCGTTCTGCTTCGGTCCGGAGGGGTACCCGTATCCGGGATAGCCACCTGGGGGCGGGTACGCACCCGGCTGCGGATAGGCGCCCGGCGGGTAACCGGCCGCCGCGTACGGGTCGGCGGACTTCATGCCGGCGTACGGGTCGGGGGACGCGTACGGGTCCGCCGAGGTGGGCTGGGTCGGGATGGGGTTGCCGGCCATCGGCGTCATCGGGTCGGCCGGCGGGCTCGACTGCTGTCCGGCCGCCAAGGGGTCCTGCCAGCCACCGGACGGTGGGGGATAGGTCATCTGATCATCTCCAGGTACGTGGTCGCGCTCAGGGTAGCCATCCGGCGCGCGACACGGACGCCCCCTTTCCGGCCACCGCGTTGCCCGTGGGGTCGGCACCGGGCAGGATCCTCGGCATGGCACTTGACGCGCGTGGGGGTCGGTCGCGACGGGACATGAGCCGGCCGGGGTCGGTGCGGCGCCCGCGCGGCGGTGAGCCGGTCGGGGCCGCCGACTCCGAACAGCCGGTGCCGCTGCCGGAACCGGCCACCATGCGCCTGGACGGCCGGGTCGCGCTGGTGACCGGCGCGGGCAGCCCCGACGGCATCGGGTACGCGACCGCGCGCCGCCTGTCCGACCTGGGGGCCCGGGTGGCGATCGTGTCCACCACCCGGCGCATCCACGAACGCGCGGGCGAGTTGGGTGTCACCGGTTTCGTCGCCGACCTCACCGACGAGTCGGAGGTGGGCGCGCTCGCCGACGCGGTGGCCGAGCAACTCGGCGACGTCGAGGTGCTGGTGAACAACGCGGGCCTGGCCAGCCGGGCCAGCCCGGAGGTGCTGCGGCCGGTGGCGCAGCTGACGTACGACGAGTGGCGCGGCGAGATCGACCGCAACCTGACCACCGCGTTCCTGTGCAGCCGCGCGTTCATCGGCGGCATGGCCGAGCGGGGCTGGGGCCGGATCGTCAACCTGGCGGCCACCGCCGGGCCGGTCAACGCGCTGCCCACCGAGGCGGCCTACGCGGCGGCCAAGGCCGGTGTGGTCGGCCTGACCCGGGCGCTGGCGATGGAGATGATCGCCGACGGGGTGACCGTGAACGCGGTGGCGCCGGGCATCATCCACACCGCGGCGTCCACCATGGCCGAGATCAAGCAGGGGCTCGGTACGCCGGTCGGGCGCCCCGGCACGCCGGACGAGGTGGCGGCGGCGATCGCGTTCCTCTGCTCGCCGGCCGCGTCGTACATCACCGGGCAGATGCTCGTGGTCGACGGCGGCAACAGCGTCCGGGAGGCGCAGTTCCGCTGACCGTCAGTAGCCGCTGGTGTCGGAGTTGGCCCAGAAGGCCAGCCCGATCCAGCCGCAGCAGACCAGGATGCCGATCACGGTGAAGATGTAGCTGAGGATCAGACCCCAGTTGGCGAGCTGGTCGCCGTCCTCGCCGGTCTGCCGGATCTGCCGCTTCGCCAGGTGGCCGCAGACGATGCCGGCGGGCGCGAAGACGAACGCGAAGACGAGCGACAGGATGGCGAGCACGTTCGTGCCACGGGGTCCCGGCCCCTGGCCGGGCGGCCCGTACTGGCCGTAGGGCGGCTGCGGGGCGTACGGGGGCTGCTGGCCCCACTGCGGGTGCTGCTGGCCGTACTGCGGTTGCCCGTACGGCTGGCCGTGCGACGGCGGCTCGTACGGCGACGGTGGCTGCTCGTCACTCACGGGCGCCCCTTCCCCCAGGTCAACGGCCCTCTCTCTTGCGGACGCTACCCGTAGCGGTGAACCTTTTCACAGCGGTTGTGTGGACTGGTCACCTTGGCGCGGCCGGTCCCGGGACCGATACTGACCGAGCGTTCAGTTACCCATGAGTAAGGCGCCGACCCCGGAGGCTGAGATGGCCCGACTCGCCCAGACACCCGGACTGACCGACGTGCAGCGGTCGATCCTGGAAACCGTCCGGGAGTTCGCCGACAAGGAGATCATCCCGCACGCCCAGCGGCTGGAACACGCCGACGAGTACCCGAGCGACATCCTCGACGGCATGCGCGAGATGGGGCTGTTCGGCCTCACCATCGACGAGGAGTACGGCGGCCTGGGCGAGTCCCTGCTGACCTACGCGCTCGTGGTCGAGGAGCTGTCCCGGGGCTGGATGTCGATCTCCGGCATCGTCAACACCCACTTCATCGTGGCGTACCTGATCTCGCAGCACGGCTCCGCCGACCAGAAGGCCCGGCTGCTGCCCCGGATGGCCACCGGCGAGGTGCGCGGCGCGTTCTCGATGTCGGAGCCCGAGTGCGGCTCGGACGTCTCGGCGATCAAGTCGAAGGCCGTCCGCGCCGGCGACAACTACGTCCTCAACGGCCAGAAGATGTGGCTGACCAACGGGGCGTACTCCTCGGTGGTGGCCACCCTGGTCAAGACCGACACCGGGGCCGACTCGGTCTACGGCAACATGAGCACCTTCCTGCTCGAGAAGGAGCCCGGCTTCGGCGAGACCGCGCCCGGCCTGACCATCCCCGGCAAGATCGACAAGATGGGCTACAAGGGCGTCGAGACCACCGAGATGGTGCTCGACGGCGTCACGGTGCCCGCCTCCGCCGTGCTCGGCGGCGAGGAGAAGGTCGGCCGCGGCTTCTACCAGATGATGGACGGCATCGAGGTCGGCCGCGTAAACGTCGCGGCCCGCGCCTGCGGCATCTCGATCCGGGCGTTCGAGCTGGCGGTTGCGTACGCCCAGCAGCGCCACACCTTCGGCCAACCGCTCGCCAAGCACCAGGCCGTCGCGTTCAAGCTCGCCGAGATGGGTACGAAGATCGAGGCCGCGCACGCGCTCATGGTCAACGCGGCCCGGCTCAAGGACGCCGGCCAGCGCAACGACGTCGAGGCGGGCATGGCGAAGCTGCTCGCGTCCGAGTACTGCGCCGAGGTGGTCCAGGAGGCGTTCCGGATCCACGGCGGCTACGGCTACTCCAAGGAGTACGAGATCGAGCGCCTGATGCGCGAGGCCCCGTTCCTGCTGATCGGCGAGGGCACCTCGGAGATCCAGAAGACGATCATCTCGCGCGGCCTGCTCAAGCAGTACAAGCAGTAAGGGCCCGGCTCACCGCTCGGGCCGGCGCGCGGCCTGCTCGGCGGCGGGCAGGTGCCGCCGCGCGTGCTCGACCAGCGCCGTCGGGTCGTCGGCGTACAGCCGGATCTCCCGCACCGGCTCGCTGGGCCCCTTCGGCAGCCGCACCGACAGCGGCTCGCGCAGCACCACGTCGACCGCCGTCTGGCTGCCGACGCCGAGGTTGAGCACCGCCGGGTCGTCCGCGTCGTACTGGACGGCCCGGCTGGACGGCAGCGACCGGCGGCGGAGCGCCACCCGGGCGACCGCGTGCCACGGGATCGTGACGTCGACCGAGACGCCGTTGCGCACTCGCAGGCCGGCCTCGTCGACGACGTGCGGATGGATGCGGAGGCTGGCCAGCAACCCGATCATCCACAGCACACCCCAGAGGCCGAGCGCGATCGCCGCATGCCGCACGGTCGGCTGGTCGACCGTGTGCCGCAGGATCACGTCGAGGACCGGGATCTCGACCGTGGACAGGGCGATGAAGGCCAGCAGGATCGGCTGCACGCCGCCGACGTAGGCGTACGTCTCCGCGCCCGGGGCGACCGGATACGGGCGGCGCAGGATCCACCGGGTGAGGCTGCGCCACATGCCCCACTCGTACGCCACCGCACGCCGCGCCAGCCGGATGGCTCGCCTCATCGCGCACCCCCTTTTTCCAATACAACTGCAATGTAAAACGCGTGCCAGCGACATGTCAATGCAGTCGTATTGTGAAACCATGGGGGTATGCCGAAGCGGGTCGACCACCGGGAGCGTCGCGCGCTGATCGCCGACGCGTTGATGCGGGTCGCGGCCGAGCAGGGGCTGGAGGCGGTCAGCCTGCGCCACGTGGCCGCGGCGGCCGAGGTCAGCCCTGGGATGGTGCAGCACTACTTCCGCACCCGGGACGAGATGATGGTCTTCGCGCTCGCCGTGGTGCGCGAGCGCAACGAGGCCCGGATCCGGAGGGCGGTCGAGGCGCTCGGCGCGACGCCGGCACCCCGGGCGCTGCTGCGGGCCATGCTGGCCGAGCTGCTGCCGCTGGACGAGGACCGGCGGGCGGACGGGCGGGTGGCTCTGGCCTTCCTCGCCTACACCGCCGTCCGGCCGGCCGTGGCCGCCGCGCTGCACGACGAGACGGCCGCGCTGCTGACCTTCGTGGCCGGGCAGATCGCCGCCGGCTCACCGCTCGTCGCGGCCGGCCGGGTGGACCCGGAACGAGCCGCGGTCGGGCTGCTCGCCGTGATGGAAGGCCTCGGCATCTACGTGCTCGGCGGTCACTATCCGCCGGAGACCGCGTTGGCCGCGCTCGACGCCCACCTCGACCTGATCTTCGGGCCTGAACCGCCGCCCGGCGCCGTCAGCCGCGACGGGTCAGGCCGGCGGCGGCCCGCTCGACGATGAGGCACCGGTCCTCGACGTAGTCGAGGCCGCCCTCCTCGGCGATCCGGCGCGCCTCGTCCGAGAAGATCCCGAGCTGCAACCACACCGCCGGGGCGCCGATCGCGACCGCCTGCCGGACCACGTCGACCGCGTCGCGGGCCGGGCGGAACACGTCGACCAGGTCGACCGGGTGCGGGATGTCGGCGAGCGTCGGGTACGCCTTCTCGCCGAACAACTCGTCCACAGTCGGGTTGACCGGGATGATCCGCCAGCCGTGCCGCTGCATCTCCAGCGGCACGCGGTGCGCGGCCTTGCCCGGATCACGGGAGGCGCCCACGACGGCGATCACGGCGGAGTCGGCGAGGATCTGCTGAGCGGAACGCATTCCCCGAGACTAGCCCCGCCGGTGCGGGTTCCCCCGGTCGCTAGAGCAGGGAGAGCTGTTCGGCGGCCGGGGCGGGCGGCGGGGTCTCCGGCAGCCGCCTGTTGTCGCCGGTCTCGCCGCGGTGCAGCCCGTGCCGGCGTGCCGCCATCCTCACCCGGGCGGTCACCTCCCGCTGGTACGCCTGCGGCGCGTACGAGCCGGCCTGGTAGAGCTGCCGGTAACGGGGCACCAGGTGGGGGAACTCCCGGGCCAGCCAGCGGGCGTACCACTCCCGCGCTCCGGGCCGCAGGTGCAGCGGCAGCGGCGTCACGCTCGCCGCGCCGGAGGCGGCGACGGCCGCGACGGTGGCGTCGATCGACTCCTCGTCGTCGCTGAGGCCGGGCAGGATCGGCGCCATCAGCACGCCGACGGAGAAGCCGGCGTCGGTGAGCCGGCGGACCGCGTCCAGCCGACGGCGCGGGCTCGGCGTGCCCGGCTCGGCCGCCCGCCAGAGCACCTTGTCGACGAACCCCACCGAGTACGACAGCCCGACCCGGGTCACCTCGGCCGCCTGTCGCAACAGGGGCAGGTCGCGCAGCAGCAGCGTGCCCTTGGTCAGGATGGAGAACGGATTGGCGAAGTCCCGCAGCGCCTCGATGATCGGCGGCATCAGGCGGTAGCGGCCCTCGGCCCGCTGGTAACAGTCCACGTTGGTGCCCATGGCGACGTGCGCGCCGCGCCAGCGCGGGGCGGCCAGCTCGCGCCGGACCAGCTCGCCCGCGTTGACCTTGACGATCACCTTGCGGTCGAAGTCGGCGCCCGCGTCCAGGTCGAGGTAGGTGTGGGTGTTGCGGGCGAAGCAGTTGTGGCTGACCACGCCGTTGGCGATGAAGTCGCCGGTGCCGGTGGTGATGTCCCACAGCGGAAGCTCCAGGCCGAGATCCTCCACGGCTGTCACCTGGAGTCGCGCCGCGCACTTGAGCGCCATGCCCTCGATCGAGCGCCGGGCGGTGACGGCCGGGTCGGTGAGGTGGAAGAAGCGCAGCCGCTCCGGCAGCCCGCCGGTCAGCCGGAGCTGGCGCGTCGCACCCGGGGCGCCCGGCACGTCGAGCGCCCACCGGAAGTCGAAACGCTCCAGCGCGCCGGCCGCGCGGGCCCGGCTCTCGTCGTCGGCGACGCTGATCCGGAACACGCCCCGGTGGCATGTGCCGGCGGCGTCGAACATGCCGGCCAGGTAGCCCAGCGCCCAGTCGTCGGTCGGCTCGTCGGGTGGCTCGCACAGCCCGGTGACGGCCTCCGCCGGGCCGGCTGTGCGTACCACAGTGGTCGTCGCCCGACGCCCGACGCGGGCGACGGTGGCCCGCTCGACGGTGACCCCCGCGTCGGTCAGATAACGCTCTGCCCGGTCCAGCGCCTCGGACTCGGCGGTGGCCAGCCGGAACCGGGTGTCGCGTCGATGACCGGAGGGGTCGTCGTCACGAACCAGGGCGTGCAGGTAGCCGCGGCGGTAGTCGGCCGAGCGCTTCGGCGCCACCGCGAACCGGCCGGTGCCCAGCAGCCGGTTGCGGGTGGTCAGGTGCGGACGGCGCCCGCCGCCGCGCATGGTCCCGGTGACGTGCTTCCAGCCGCGTTCGGTCAGGAACCGGTGGTCGCCGCTGGCGACGAGCGTGGTGCCGTCGGCCAGGGTTACCCGGTAGGCGCGCTTCACAGTGGACCACTTGTCGAGCACTGTCGTCACGACGTAGTGGCGGTAGGCGCCGCGCCGCCGGGTGCCGTAGATCCGGTCGCCGGGCTCCAGCTCGCTGATCGCCTTGGTGCGGCCGTCGGCCATCAGGATCGGTGTGTCGCCGCCCAGGCAGTAGACGCAGGCGTGCGAGCAGCCCCGGTAGGGGTTGATCGTCCACTCGAACGGCACGCGCGACTGGCCGGGCACCCGGTTGATGATCGACTTGGCCTGGACCTCGTAGAAGGTCATGCCGGCGAAGTCCGGGGTGTCGAACGTGCGGGTGACGGCGCCGGGCAGCGCCAGCGGCAGGGGTGGAGCCGCCGGCGCCGCCCGATCGGGAGTCCCCTCGTCCGGGGGAGCGGAGAGGTTGTCCCAGCGCATGGCGTTCATTCGAACATGTGTACGAACAAAGTGCAAGCCGCCCGGTACGAGAAACGCCGCCGGCCGGTGCCCGGAGCGGGGCACCGGCCGGCGGCGTCTGGAGCGTCAGTGGTTGTGCTCGGCCAGCTTCTTGCGGACGTCGTCCATGTCCAGCGCCTCGACCTGCTCGATGAGGTTCTCCAGCGCCGACTCCGGCAGCGCGCCCGGCTGGGCGAAGACGATCACACCGTCACGGATAGCCATGATCGTCGGGATGGAGCTGATGTTGAACTTGGCTGCCAGCTCCTGCTGCGCCTCGGTGTCGACCTTGCCGAAGGCGATCTCCGGGTGCTTCTCCGAGGAGCGCTCGTAGACCGGGGCGAAGCGCTTGCACGGGCCGCACCAGTCCGCCCAGAAGTCGAGCAGGACGATCCCGTCGCGCCCGGTCACCTCGTCAAAGTTGGCCGTGGTCAGCTCAACCGTTGCCATTTGCTCTCTCCGATCACCGCGGATTGTCGTACGTCCGGTGGAACCAGGGTCAGTCCGTCCGAATTCCCGTCGCGGGGGTGACGAAACGCTGAGCGCCCGGACGGTGACCCTGGGCACATCGAACACCATCTGTTCGGCCCGCTCGTGCGGAACGCAAATGCATGCCGCACTTGCGTGACGGGATGTGATGGGAGCGTTTCCAAGGAGATCACGCTCTGTTTCTGCTACGTATCGGTAACTTCGGGCCTGACGAGCATCTATCCGGCCTGCGGAGATCGCTTACCGACCTCGTGTCGGTTACTTTGAGTAGTGTTACGAAAAGATAAATGTGACCTCCGTCTCTGTCGGTGCCGGGTGGTCGTACGGCAGAATTCTTCGCATCAGAGCGTGGGCGGCGGGTGCCGGGGAGGGCCCCGCCGCTCATTGCGTCCGGACCTCGGTAGCCCCCGGTGTGACATTTCCGCCGGGCGAGCGCCCCGTCCCTCGCCTTAACAAGCGATAAGGCATGCTGTGCCGAACTCCATCGCCGCCCGTGAAGGGGACAAGGATGCAGTTCGGCCGCTACTACGAGGAGTTCGAGGTCGGCGCGGTCTACCGGCACTGGCCGGGCAAGACGGTCACCGAGTACGACGACCACCTCTTCTGCCTGCTCACCATGAACCACCACCCGCTGCACATGGACGCGCACTACGCCGAGTCCGCCTCGCAGTTCAAGCGCAACGTGGTGGTCGGCAACTACATCTACTCGCTGCTGCTGGGCATGTCCGTGCCGGACGTCAGCGGCAAGGCGATCGCCAACCTGGAGATCGAGTCGCTGCGGCACGTCGCGCCGACGTTCCACGGCGACACCATCTACGGCGAGACGACGGTGCTGGACAAGCGGGAGTCGGCCTCGAAGCCCGACCGCGGCGTGGTTGCGGTCGAGACCCGCGGCTACAACCAGGACGGCACGCTCGTCTGCGTGTTTCGCCGCAAGGTCATGGTCCCCAAGAAGGAGTACGCGGCCGCCGCCGTCCCGGACGGCGTCGACCCGGAGCGCCCCAGCTTCCCCGAGCCGCGCTGACCTGAGACTCTCCGGCCACCGGGCCTCGTTCTCCGTTCGGCGGGGACGGGGCCCGGACCTCGTCCGGGGGCATATGCTCGGGCTGGAGGTGCCCATGAGCCACTCCGTAGCCGGAGAGCCGCCTTCCGCCGGTCGCCGCGCCGCACCACTCACCACCGCCGCCTACTCGGCGGCGGAGTGGGACCTGCTGACCGACCTGCCGGGCCGCGTCCTCGTCGCCGCCGCCTCGCCGGGGCCCGGGCGCCCGCCGCGCGGCGTCGCCGCCGGTCTGGCCGGCCTGGACGCGGTGGCCGCCGGCCGGGCCTTCGACAGCGATCTCGTCCGCGCCGTGGTGGCCGCGATCTACGCCCGCCACGACGGCGCCACCGAGCGGGACGAGCGCCTGACCGACCTGGTCGACCTGCTGGCCGCCGCCCGGGCCGCGGTACGGGTGCTGCGCCGCCGGGCCGACCCGGCCGACTCGGCGGCGTACCGGCAGTGGGTGGAGTCGGTGGCCGCCCGGGTGTGCCGGGCCGGGGAGACCACACCGAGCCCCGCCGACACGCGTTTCCTCGACCGGCTGGGCGGCGCGCTCGACCTGCGCTGACCGGGGACGCCGCCGGGCCGTACCCTCTGCAGACCGTGACCGACGACCAGCTCGACGTGGGTGTGGGGCCGTGGCCCGGTGACCCGCCGGACGACCCGCGCTACGACCCGGAGCTGCTCGCCGCCGGAGACCGGCGCAACGTGGTGGACCGCTACCGCTACTGGCGGCGCGAGGCCGTGGTGGCCGACCTGGACCGGCGCCGGCACGACTTCCACGTGGCGATCGAGAACTGGCAGCACGACTTCAACATCGGCACCGTGGTCCGCAACGCCAACGCCTTCCTCGCCGCCGAGGTGCACATCGTCGGACGGCGGCGGTGGAACCGGCGGGGCGCCATGGTGACCGATCGCTACCAGCACGTCCGGCACCATCCGACGATCGAGGAGTTCGTCGCGTGGGCGCGCGACGAACGGCTGGCGGTGGTCGGGATCGACAACCTGCCCGGCTCCCGGCCGATGGAGACGGCCGTGCTGCCGCGCCGATGCGTGCTCCTGTTCGGTCAGGAGGGGCCGGGGCTGTCGGCGGTGGCCCGGTCGGCCTGCGACGCACTGTTCTCCATCGCCCAGTACGGCTCGACCCGGTCCATCAACGCGGGTGTGGCCAGCGGCATCGCCATGCACGCCTGGATCCGGTCGTACGCCGGGCCGCCGCCGGACTGAAACGCCGCGTGGG
This sequence comes from Micromonospora sp. AMSO1212t, assembly GCF_008868145.1. Taxonomy (NCBI): domain Bacteria; kingdom Bacillati; phylum Actinomycetota; class Actinomycetes; order Micromonosporales; family Micromonosporaceae; genus Micromonospora; species Micromonospora sp. AMSO1212t. Next base: position 25,776 of record NZ_WBKS01000041.1, on the reverse strand, counting down.
TCCACCGCCGGACGGAAATCCCACGCTCGTCGGCCCGCCCCGCTTGACGCCTCGCGGGTCCGGGGCGACGGTGAGGGTGTGACTGTCGCGGTGAGTTGTCCGAGATGTGCGGGCCCGGTGCGCGAGCCGGACCTGATGCACGCCGAGCACCGGTGCGTACGCTGCGGCCCGGTCGCGCCGCTGCACGTGCCGGAGCACATCAGCGCCGAGATCATGGCCAGCGTGGTGGACCGGATGGCCGCCGACCCCGACCCGGCCGACCGGCTCCGGATGCCGCTGTGGTGTCCGTGGCCGCTCCCGCCGGGCTGGACGCTCACCGGCGTGGCGTGGGCGGGCGACGACCGAGCGGGCGTACGGGCGACGCTGGTCGCCTGCGCCGGACCGGCCCCCCTGGACGGTGGGCCGGCCGACCTGATCTTCGTCGCCGAGGAACCCGGCGTCGGCCTCGGTTCCCGCTACGCGGGACTGCCCGGACCCGACCCCGGCCCGCAGGTGGAGGAGGCGCTGACCGATCCCGGCCCTGGTCATCCCGAGCGGCTGCCGCACGCGAAGATCCGGGTGGACGGTCATCCGACTCCACTGTGGCTCGTCCGCTCCGAAACAGATCGAAGCGCGTACGCCGGCGAGGCTCGGGGAATGTGGCTCCATGCGATAGCCTGGCCGGCGAGTGCGGGTCACCTCCTCGCGGAAGAAGTCGTGCTGCACGACCTCACCGAGTGGACACCACCCGAACTCGTGTACGGCGCACCATCTCCGTACCTGCACGGGCGGGCCTGACCGGCTCGCCACGGCGAGTCGGAGAGCGGACGCAGATATTCACGGTAAGACACCATGCTGATACTCTGGGTGCCGCTGCGGTAAACGGACCCGGCGCCGCGCGAGAGGATGGCCCGCTATGGTCAAGAAGGTCCTCACCTGGGCCGGCATCGCATTCTTGATCTTCTTTGTTGCGTACCGGCCCAACTCTGCCGCCGACGTCTTCAAGTCTCTCGGCGGCGGCATCATGGACATCGCGCAGGGCTTCGGCGACTTCTTCACCAACCTCGTCGCCTAGCCGCCCATGGGAAGCCCCTCCGGTCCACCCTTCGACCCGGACGACCCCGACCGGGCCCGCCGGGAGCGCGACACCGAGCCGATCCCCCGGATCGACCCGGACGACCCTCCCAGCGCCTACGGCCCCGGCCCCTACGGCGGGGATCCGGACGACGCCGGCTACGGCGGCGCCTATGCCGGCGAGGGGCGCTCCAGCCGCGCCTGGGCGCGTGACCCGGAGGGTTTTCCGGAGCAGCCCATCTCCGAGGAGGAGTTGGCCGGGCTGCGGGCCGACGCCACCGGCATGGCACCGCGCCGGGTGCTGCCGCTGGAGGACGAGCCCAGCTCACTCGTCGCGCGCTACCTCTTCCCCACCGAGCGCTACCGGGGCGAGTGGAAGCGGCACTGGATCCATCTCACCACCCCGATCATCGTCGGCGTCGCGGCCACGTTCGTGCTCGGCTACCTTTCCGGCTTCCTCGCCGGTCGGGACGTCGGCGCGCTGACCACTGTCGCCGTGCTGCTCTGGTTCGGCGTGATGGGCTGGGTCGCCTGGCGGGTCGCCGACTGGTGGTACGACCGGTTCATCCTCACCAACAAACGGGTGATGGTGGTCGCCGGCATCATCACCCGGCAGGTCGCGATGATGCCGCTCACCCGGGTCACCGACATGAAGTACGAGCAGAGCCCGACCGGCCGCGCCCTCAACTACGGCACGTTCGTGCTGGAGTCCGCCGGCCAGGAACAGGCGCTCCGGGTGATCAAGAACCTGCCCAACCCGAACGAGCTCTACCTGCGTGTGGTCGAGGAGATGTACGAGCCGCAGGCGGTCGAGGCACGGCTGGGCAAGGAGGCCGACGAGGCCAAGGCCGACGACGGAGCCTGAAGCTTTTCGTCCGAACATCGGATGACTGCACACCTTCCGCCATCGACCCGACCGGCCCGGCCGTGGCATTCTGCCAGGCAGGACGGGGGGAGATGAGCGTGGTGAGCAGAGATCCGCTGGAGGAGGAGTTCCGCGAATTCGTCGCGGCCCGGTCCGGCGCACTGCTGCGCACCGCGTACCTGCTCGCCGGTGACTGGGCCACCGCCGAGGACCTGCTCCAGACCGCCCTGACCAAGACCTACCTCGCCTGGAAGCGGCTCGGCGGGATCGACGCCATCGAGCCGTACGCCCGCCGGGTCATGGTCAACACGTCCACCAGCTGGTGGCGGCGTCGCTGGCACGGCGAGCGCCCCACCGAGGTGCTGCCGGAGCGCGCCGGTGTCGACGAGATCGAGCAGCAACTCGACCGGGACGCGCTCTGGCGGCACCTCCAGGCGCTGCCGGCCCGGCAGCGGGCGGTGCTGGTGCTGCGCTTCTACGAGGACATGTCCGAGGCGCAGACCGCCGCGCTGCTGGAGATCTCCCCGGGCACGGTCAAGAGCCAGACCTCCCGGGCGCTGAACACGCTGCGCCGCCGGCTCGGCTCCGAAGCGGCCCTGAGCCTGCCCACGCCGGCCGACGCGCCCGCGGCGAACCCGTCCGCCCCGACCGCGCCCGCAGCGGCCCGCCGGTCCGTCCCGCCGGGCCGGGGTGCCGAGCCGACGGGTACCCCGGTGCGACGGCCCGCCGCCCGGGTGCCCCGACCGGTCCCACCCACGGCTCCGGCGCGCCCCGCGGTCCCGATCCCGGCGGAGAGCCGATGAGCGGCACCGGGCACCACTGCGACAACCGGACGGGCAGCCCGGAGCGTCCATTCCCCGTGAGCGACGACGAGCTGGAGCGGGCGCTGCGGGAGACCCTGACCCGCCGCGTCGCGACGTCCCGCCCGCTGCCCGCCGACCCGGCCGGCGAGATCCTGCGCCGGGCGCGGCGCAGGGGCCGGCGACGTACGCTCACCGGCCTGGCCCTGGCCGGGGTCGCCACCGTGTTCATCACGACCGGGGTGGCGCAGTTCAGCGCGTCCGGCGTCGACGGCGGCACGCCCACTGTGGTGCTCGGCGACCCGCCCGTCCTCTTCCCGTCCCCGGAGCCCTCCGGGCCGTCCTCGATCACCCGTTTCGGGCCGGTCCGCACCGAACTCGACCTGCTCGTCGGTGACCGGCTGGACACCAGCGGCGGCGAACGGCGACAGCTGCCCGGTGTGAGCGGCGTCGAACGGGCCCAGCGGATCCACGACCAGGAGGGCTGGCTGCTCACCTCGGCGGCCACCGTCGCCGGCCGTACCCTCTGGTGGGCGCCGGTCGGTGGCGCCGCGCCGCAGGTCATGCTCGCCGCCGCGGACGCGGTCGCGGTCTCCCCGGACGGCCGCCAGGTGGCCTGGCGGGACGGCCCCGACGTGATCGCCGCCGGTGTGGTCGCCGGCCAGCTCATCGCGCCGGTCCGGACCGCCGCGCCGGACGGCGCCGTGCCGGTCGGCTTCGCCGGCGACTCCGTGCTGATCCAGCACTCCGGCGACGGCGGGATGAGCGTCTGGGACCGCGCGCTGGGCGGGCAGCCGGGCCCGGTGAACCCGGACGTACGCGCGGTCTACGGCACCCGCCCCGACGGCCGGGTGGTCGCGCTGGTCGCCGCCGGCCGGGATCAGCAGCACTGCCTGGCCCTGCTCGACCCGGCCCGCGACCTCGCCCCGGTGCGTACCGGGTGCGGCCTGAAGCTGGCCACCGACGGACTCGGCGCCGTCTCCTCCGACGGCCGGTGGCTGCTCGCGAACGGCACCTCGCGCACCGCCCTCCTGGTGGACCTGGCCGACCCGGCCAGCCCGGTCACCCACCCGGCCGGCCCGGTGCTGGCCGCCGGCGTGGCCTGGACCCGGGGCGGCGTGGCGCTGCACGTGGACGCGAGCGGCGGGCTGGTCCGGGTCAAGCCCGAGCGGGTGCTGGCCGGTGACCGGCCCACGGCCTCGAAGGTCGAAGGGCTGGCGCCGGAGGACCACCCGGTGGTGGTGGCCGACGTCCCCACGGTGCCCGACGGGGCGTAGCGTCGGGCGGGTGAGCGTCCCCGCCCGCATCGACCTGCACACCCACTCCACCGCCAGCGACGGCACCCTGACGCCCGCCGAACTGGTCCGGGCCGCCGCCGACGCGGGGCTCGACGTGGTGGCACTCACCGACCACGACACCACCGCGGGGTGGGCGCCGGCCGTCGCCGCCCTGCCGCCCGGCCTCACCCTGATCCGCGGCGCGGAGATCTCGTGCCGCTGGTTCGGCGCCGAACCGGCGATCCCGCTGCACCTGCTCGCCTACCTGTTCGACCCGGCCGAGCCGCACCTGGCCGCGGAGCTGGCCCGGGTCCGCCGGGCCCGCGAGGAACGCGGCGAGCGCATCGTCCGGCTGCTCCAGGCCGACGGCATCCCGGTGAGCTGGACGGAGATCCTGACCGGCGCGGGCGGCGGCACCGTCGGCCGCCCGCACATCGCGCAGGCGCTGATCCGCGCCGGTCTGGTCGCCACCACCACCGAGGCGTTCGGACCGGACTGGCTCGGCGAGCGGTACCGGCTGCCGAAGGACGACATCGAGGTGTTCCAGGCGGTGGCGCTGGTGCGGGCGGCAGGCGGCGTGCCCGTCTTCGCCCACCCGAAGGCCAGCCGGCGCGGCCGGATCGTGCCGGACGAGCTGATCGCGGACCTGGCGGCGGCCGGCCTGGCCGGGCTGGAGGCCGACCACGAGGACCACGACCCGGCCGAGCGGGAGCACGTCCGCGGGCTCGCCGCCGACCTGGGACTGCTGGTCACCGGCTCGTCCGACTTCCACGGCACGCACAAGACCGTGCGGCTCGGCGCGTACACCACCGGGCCCGAGGCGTACGAGCGGATCGTCGCGCTGGCCCGCGGGGTGACCCCCGTCGCTTCAGGCTGAAGCGCTCCGACGGCACGGCTACCGTGTGCGCGTGGATCTCAAGCTCTTCGGCGAGGTCTTCGTGACCCTGCTGGTGATCGTCGACCCGCCCGGAATGATGCCCATCTTCCTCGCGCTGACCGGGCCGCTGCCCGCACGCGACCGGAACCGGGCCGCCTGGCAGGCCGTGGCGCTGGCGCTCGGGGTCATCGTGATCTTCGCGGTGGCGGGGCAGACGATCCTGGCGTACCTGCACGTCGACCTGCCCGCCCTCCAGGCGGCGGGCGGCCTGCTGCTGATCCTGGTCGCGCTGGAGCTGCTGACCGGCAAGGCGGACGACCCGAGCCAGCAGGTCACCTCGAACATCGCACTGGTGCCGCTCGGCACCCCGCTGCTGGCCGGGCCGGGTGCCATCGTGGCGACCATGCTGTTCGTGCAGCAGGCCGGCGGTCCCGTCGACTACCTGGCCATCGGGCTGGCCATCGTCGCGGTGATGGTGACCGTCTGGGTGGTGCTGCGCTTCTCCGGCGGGATCGTCAAGGTGCTGCGCCCCGGCGGCATCGAGGTGCTGACCCGGATCGCCGGCCTGCTGCTGGCCGCCATCGCCGTGCAGCTCATCGCCGACGCGATCGCCGCGTTCGTGACCCAGTACCTCAACAACGCCTGAGCGCTTCGTCCGCTGTCGTACCGGGGTGGCAGGATCTCAGGGGTGCGACGACCGTCAGCAGCCGGCCCCACCGGCTCCCGGGCTCCCCGACCCCGCGCCGAGCAGGCCGAGCAGCTCGGGTTCGAGGGCATGCCGGAACGCCTGTTCGTCTGCACCCCGAGCAAACTCGGCGCGTACGCGGACTGCCCCCGCCGCTACCGCTACGCCTACGTGGACCGGCCCGCGCCGCCGAAGGGCCCGCCGTGGGCGCACAACTCGCTCGGCGCGAGCGTCCACACCGCGCTGAAGAACTGGTACGCGCTGGCCCTCGACCGCCGCCGCCCCGAGGTGCTCGGCACGCTGCTCAAGGGCACCTGGGTCCGCGAGGGCTACCGCGACGACGAGCAGGAGCGTGACGCGTTCCGGCGCGCGCTGACCTGGCTGGAGAGCTACGTGGCGGGCCTCGACCCGGCCGACGAGCCGGTCGGCGTGGAGCGGGTCGTCGCGGTCAAGACCGCTGTGCTCGCGTTCAACGGCCGCACCGACCGGATCGACTCGCGTCCCGGCCCGGACGGGCGGCCCGAGCTGGTCATCGTCGACTACAAGACCGGCCGCACCGGGCTCGACGCCGACGACGCGCGCGGCTCGCAGGCGCTCGCGCTCTACGCGTACGCGGCCGAGCGGGTGTTCCGCAAGCCGTGCCGCCGGGTCGAGCTGCACCACCTGCCCACCGGCACTGTCGCCGCCCACGAGCACACGCCGGAGTCCCTGCACCGGCAGCTCACCCGCGCGGAGGACACCGCCCGCGACATCATGGCCGCCGAGCGCGCGGTGGCCGACGGCATCGACCCCGACGCGGCGTTCCCCACCGAGCCGGGTCCGCGGTGCGGCTGGTGCGACTACCGGCGTACCTGCCCGACCGGCGCGCAGACCCCGGGCAAGGAGCCCTGGTCCGCCGTCGAGCGGTTCGCCGAGCCGCAGTGAGTGCGCGGCGCCGTCACGCCGCGGTCAGGCGGGCGGCGCGTTCCTTGGCGGCCTGCTGCAACGGGCCCTCCCGGTAGCGCCGGGGCACCGCCGCCAGCGCCAGTCGCAGCGCCCGCGCGCTCAGGTCCGCCGACAGCGCGGTGGTGGGCAGGCCCAGCCCGCCGTAGAGCCGCAACGCCCACGGCGGCAGCATCCCCAGCGCGGTGGCCGCGATCCCCAGGTACGCCCAGCGCGGCGGCCCCAGGTTCAGGCCGACCCGCGCCGGCAGGCTGACCTTCCACGGGATCGGCGGCGCGGTCAGGAACAACGCGGTCTCGGCCGCCTCCCGGGTCATCCGCAACTGCGGGCGTACGTCCCGGTAGTAGTCAGCCACCTCGGCGGCGGTGCCCGGTACGTCGTCCGGGTCCAGCCCGACCAGGGCCGCCGACCGGCGCTGCTCGGTGTAGTAGCCGTCCACCTCGTCGTCGGTGAGCGCCAGACCGGCACGCCGGGCGGTGCTGACGAACGACTCGACCTCGGTGACGTGCACCCAGCGCAGCAGCTCCGGAGCGTCGACGCGGAACTCCTCACCGGTGAACGGGTCGGTGGCGCGCATCCGGGCGTGCCGCGTACGCAGCCGTCGCCCGGCCGCCTCCGCCTCGGCGGTGGTGCCGTAGATCGTCGTCCCCACGTAGTTCGCCGTGCGGACCAGCCGCCCCCAGGCGTCGGTGCGGTAGTTGCTGTTCTGCGCGACGCCGGCCATCGCGCGCGGGTGCAGCGCCTGGAGGTAGAGCGAGCGCAGGCCGGCGACGATCAGGATCGGTTCCTCGTGCACCTTCCACGTGACCGATCCCGGACCGAAGAGGCCGAGATCTTCGGTGTCCACCGATCAAGAGTGCCACGCGCCGTCGCCGGGCGTCCTCGGTGCGGCCGTCAGTCGTGGGTGCGGCCGTCCTCGGCCGCCGGTCAGTCGTCGGCGGAGCGCCGGGACCGGCAGGCCGGGCAGAGGCCCCAGAAGGTCACTTCCGCCTCGTCCAGCTCGAAGCCGTGCGCCACGTTCGGGTCCAGGCAGGGGGCGCTGCCGACCGCGCAGTCCACGTCGGCGATCTCACCGCAGCCCCGGCACACCACGTGGTGGTGGTTGTCGCCGACCCGCGCCTCGTACCGCGCGGGACTGCCGGCCGGCTCGATCCGGCGGGACAGCCCGGCCCGGGACAGGGCGCCGAGCACGTCGTAGACGGCCTGGGTGGAGACCGAGTCGATCCGCTGGCGGACCCGCCGGGTGATCTCGTCGACCTCCAGGTGACCGCCGGCGGAGAGCACGTCCAGCACGGCGAGACGCGGCCGGGTGACCCGTAGGCCCCTCGACCGGAGCAGCTCCTCACCTGTGGACATGGATCCATGACAGCACGGGGCAGGCGGGCCGACAAGCGAGCGTTGTCCACCCGTGGCCGGGGCCACAGGTGAACCGGTGCCGCCGCGCTCGCGTGTATCGAGACAGACGGCGTCACGCCGTACGCTGAGCGCGCCAAACCACCCACTCGCCGGAGGTGTCGGTGTTCAGGGAAATCAACGGTCTGCCGGTCCATGTGCTCGTCATCCACGCGGCGGTGGTGCTGGTGCCGCTGCTGGCACTGCTCGCCGTCGGGTACGGGCTGCTGCCCCGCTGGCGGCACCGCCTCGACTGGGCGGTCGCGGCGCTCGCCGTGGTCACCCCGATCGTCGCCTGGGTGGCGACCGAATCAGGCGAGGAGCTGGAGGAGGCCCTGCGCGCGAAGGGTTACCCGCCGGACCGGCTCCAGCAGATCAGCGAGCACGCCGAGTACGGCGACACGCTGTTCTGGTTCGCGCTCGGGCTCGGCGTCGCCGCGCTGCTGCTCGTGCTGTCGACCAGCCGCCTCGTCGCCGGCCGGAACCTGCCCCGCTGGCTCCCGGTGGTGCTCACCGTCGTGGTGGCGGTGCTCGCGGTCTTCGCGCTCGTGTACGTCTACTGGACCGGTGACAGCGGCGCCAAGATGGTCTGGGACGGCGTCGTCTGACCGGCGCGGGTCAGAACAGCACCCGCGAGCACAGCAGGCAGGTGAGCAGGACCAGCACCACGGCGACGGCTGCCCCGATGCCGTAGGTGAGCCGTTGCGCGCGCTGCTCCGCCTGGTCCATCGCGGCCATGTCCTGCGGCGGCAGCCGGCGGGGCGGTGACGGCTGCACGTGTACCGGTGGCCGCCAGCCGGGTGGCGGAGGCGTGCTCGGCGGCGGTCCCGCGTACCCCGAGGGAGGCGGGCCACCTCCGGGCGGGCCCGGCCACGCGCCACCGGCCACCGTCCAGCCGCCTGCCGCCTCCGGCCGGGCCCACGGGCTCTCGGTGGCCGCCTCACGTGACCACGGGCTGGCGTTCCCGGCCGCCTCCGGCGTCTCCGCCGCTCCGGCCGCCTCCGGCGTGTCTGCCGCTCCGGACGCCTCCGGCGTCTCCGCTGTTCCGGCGGCTCCAGCGGTGTCGCTCCTGTCGGTGACGGCTGGGTCTGCTGCCGGGGTGCTCTGCTCGGGCTGCCCGGCGGTCACGGCCGGCTGCTCGGTACGGTCCGGGTCATGGCCCCCGCCGGGGGCACCGACGCCACCGGGCCGGAAGCCAGGACCGGCCGGGCGGGCGCCCGCGCCGTCCCTGGGGACCGCCGTGGAGGCGTTCTCCCCGGCTGTGGCCGGTTGCTCCGGGCGTCGCCAGGTCTCGTCGTCGGGGCTGCCACCGCTCGGCGTCGTCACGCCGTCCGACGCTACCAACGCCCCGGCCGGTCGGCCGCCCGACGCGTCGATCACCGCCACCCCGGCCCTCGCGCCCGGTGGGTGGCGTTCCGGCGGCTCCCGGCCCGGTACGGCCGGGGCTCGGGACGATCCGGCCGGTCCCGGGGATCCAGCCGGTGGCTCGTTCGGCGGTATCGTTGCTGCTCGTGACCGACCCCGCCATCCGGGCACCGCGCGACGACGACGACCGCGTGGTCGACCTCAGCGACGACTTCGTGGTGCTGCCCGAACAGACCAGCGACGACACCGACCGCGGCTGGGGCGAGCGCCCGGGCGGCAACGACGACTGGCTGCTCGCCGAGCGCCCCCCGCACTGGGGCTGATCGGCGCCGCCCCGAGGCTGACGCCGGGCTCACGTCAGCCGCGTACCACCACGGCGAAGCGACTGCCCTCCGGCAACCCGACCGCCCGCCGGGCCTGCTCCGGCGGCAGCGCCAGGTAGAGCGCCGAGGAACCGTCGACCGCTCCGGTGGCGCCGACCACGTCGAGCACCAACGCGCGCGGAGCCAGCAGCGTCGGGTCGGGCGAACCGCCGGCCGGCACGACGAGCAGGTCGACGCGGGCACCCGGGCGCAGCACCGCGAGGGCGGCCGGCTCGGCCAGCCGGATCGGTACGCCCACCGCACCGGCCGGCAGCGCGCGGATACCGCCGGACGGCGACGCCATCGCCGAGGCGGACGGCAAGGCGCGAGGTGGCGGGCAGGACGGCGGCGTCTGGAGCACCGCCGCGGCCAGGCCCAGCAGCACCGCGACGAGCGTCACCCGCAGCAGCGTCCGGCGCCGGGGCAGCCCGCGCCAGTGGACCGGACGCAACGTCGCCTCGCCATCCGTCACCGCTGCCTCCCGCCGCCGGCCAACCGTCCGACGCAGGCTAGGCCCGCCCTGACGCCGTTCGCCGCCCCGCAGCTCGCGCCTGTGGATAACCCGCCGTCCTGTGGACAACCGATCCGTGCGGGGGCGTCGCGGTGAAGAACGGGCCAGCCGGGAACGCCCGTCCGCTACCTGCGCCCCGCAACGGGCAACCAGCAACGCGGCTGTCCTTGAGCGGGCGGCGACAGCGAAAGTGGCCGCCCGAGCGGCGGCAGCGAAACGTGGCCGCCCCCGAGCGGGGACGGCCACGTGTCGCGCGAGAAGGCTGCCTCAGGACGTGCTGGACGCCGCCGGCGCCTTGCCGGCAGTCGACCCCGACCCGGACCCGGACGAAGAAGACGACCCGGACGAAGAAGACGACCCGGAGGAAGAGGACGACCCGGAGGAAGAGGACGACGAGTCGGACGACGACGAGGACGACTCGGACTTGGCCGGCTTGCTCGTGGTCGAGGCGCCCTCGGAGCCGGACGAACGGGAGTCCGTGCGGTAGAAGCCGGAGCCCTTGAACACGATGCCCACCGAGTTGAAGAGCTTTCGCAGCCGCCCCTCACACGCCGGGCACTCGGTCAGCGGGTCGTCCGAGAAGGACTGCACCGCCTCGAGCTGGTGGCCGCACGCGGTGCAGGCGTACTGGTACGTGGGCACGTTCTCCTCCGGATCTTCGGCACGGCCTGTTGGCACTCGTGGTCTCCGAGTGCCAATGGTGCGTCATGACCCCCGGGTTCGTCCAGCGGAAGCGCCCGGGCCCACACCCGGGACCGCCACCAGCCCGTCCGCCGGAGTGATCACACAGTGCACCGGGCGGTCGTGCGGCAGGGCGGGCACCGCCTCGACCAGCTCGCCGTCGTGCAGCAGCGCCACGGTCGGCACTGTCGCGGGCACCCGGGCCAGCGCGCGGTCGTACGAGCCGCCGCCCCGGCCCAGCCGCACGCCCCGGCGGTCCACCGCGACCGCCGGCACCACGACCAGGGCGGCTCCGGCCACCGCGATACGCCCCCGGGGCGCCGCGGTCGGCTCGCGCAGACCCCGGCCGGCGGCGCGCAACGACCCCGGGCCGGTGTACGGGGCCCAGTCCAGGTTCAGGTCGTCGCGGAGCACCGGCAGCAGCAGTTCGGCGTCGGGCGGCAGCGCGGCGAGCAGCACGTCCGGCAGGTCGTCCCCGCCGGGCTCGGAGGCGACCGGCACGTACGCGCTCATCCTGGCCGGCCGAAGCCGGCGTACCAACGTCACCAGCTCGGCCTGGACGGCGGCCGCCGCCACCGCGCGGTCGGCCGCGGACAGCGACCGGCGCGCGGCGAGTAGCGCGATGCGCATCTCCCGCTTCGCATCGTGCGCTTCATCCGAAAATTCCGGCACGCAACACTCCTGACGCAACGCTTGCCTAATGGTCGCTCTGTGTCAGCATCGCACCAAGGGAGCGGAACTTCCGGGGGGAAGATTGACGCTACGCGGGCGGTTGACGGCGGCTTTCCTCGCGGTGGTCCTCGGCCCCGTCCTGCTCGGCGCGTTCTTCGTCGGGGTCACGCTCAGCGCCGTGGACCACAGCCGCGCCACCGAGCGGCTCGGCCTGGCCGCGGCCGGCGTCCGTACCTCGATCGACGCGCTCTGCCAGCAACTACGCGCGGCGGCCGACGCGGTCGCGCTGGTCGGCGACCCGGCCGCCCGGTCGCGCGCGGCCGACCAGGTGGTCGCCCGGGGCCTGGCCGCCGCCGTGCGGCTGGCCGACGCCGCCGGCCGCGCCACCTACGCCACGGCCGGCGGGCCGGCCGGGCGCTGGCAGGACTGCGCCGGCACGCCCGCCACCGGAGTCGGGGCGCTCTCCGCCCAGGTCGGGCTCCGCGATCCGGCCGGCACCGACCTGGGCGCGGTCGCCGCCGCCCAGCCCGTCGACCGGGACTTCGTGGCGCGGCTCGCCGCCGTGACCGGCGTCGGGGTCACCCTCCTCGACGACCCCGGCGGCATCACCCACACGACCGAGGACCAGGGGGTACGCGCGGCGGTGCTGGCCGCCGCCGGCAAGGCGGACGGGAACCGGGTGACCGGCACCGGCGACGGCCGGTACGTGCGGCGGGTCGGTCCGTCTCCCGGTCAGCCGCTGCCGCTTGTGCTGTCGGTACCGGGGGAACGCGCGCCCGGCCTGTACGGGGCACTGATCGCCGCCGTCGCGCTCGCCGCCCTGCTCGCAGTGCTCGCGGCCTGGCGGCTGGCCCGGGTGACCACCCGGCCACTGGGTGAGCTTGCCGGCGCGGTGGACCGGGTGGCGCGCGGTGACCTGAGCGCCCGGGTGCCGGTGCGCAGCCGCGACGAGATCGGGCGGCTGGCCAGCGCGTTCAACCGGATGACCCGGGAGACCGGCACCTACGTGACGGCGCTGACCAGCAGCCGCGACCAGCTCCGCAACCACCTGGCGGTGCTCGGCGACACGCTCGCCAGCACGCACGACCTGCAACGCATCCTGCGGGTGATCCTGGACAGCGCGATCGCCGCCACCGGCGCCCGGGCCGGCGCGGTGCTGCTCGTCGACGGCGACGGCGTGCTCGTCGGGCGGTGCGTGGAAGGAATGACCGGGCGCCGGCCGACGGGCGACCCGGCCGACCCGGCGACGCTGCGGGTGCCGGTCGGCGCCGGGGTGCTCGGCGCGGTGGCCGCCACCGGCGAGCCGCTGCGCGGACGGTGGGCGCCGCCGGACACACCGACCGGGGAGCCGTCCTGCGAGACGTACGTGGCGGTGCCGTTCGCCACCCCCGGCGCCGCCGAGCCGCGCGGACCGGACCGGCCCGGCCACCCGCCCGCCGACGGCGACCCGCCCGGCTCGGCCTGTGCGGCGCTCGGCGTGCTCGTGCTCTACGACCGGCTCGGCGGGCACGAGTTCCACGACGACGACGTGGTGACGCTGCGGACGTTCGCCGGACACGCGGCGGTCGCGGTGGAGAACGTCCGGGTGCACGAGGAGGCGCAGCGGCTCTCCCTCACCGACCCGCTCACCGGCCTGTGGAACTACCGCTACCTGCGCGAGTCGATCCGCCGCGAGGTGGAGCGGGCGAACCGGTTCGGCCGCATGCTCAGCGTGCTCGCGCTCGACCTGGACCGGTTCAAGAACGTCAACGACACCTGGGGGCACGCCGCCGGGGATGCCGTGCTGGTCGAGTTCGCCCGCCGGGTACGCGGCGTGATCCGCGAGGTGGACCTGGCGTTCCGGCAGGGCGGCGAGGAGTTCGTGGTGCTGCTGCCGGAGACCGACGCCCGGGGCGCCACGATCGTCGCCGAGCGGCTCGGCGCGGTGGTACGCGACCAGCCGGTCACGGTGGAGGGGAGCGGCGACGATCCGGTGCGGGTGCCGGTGACCGTCTCCATCGGCATCGCCGTCTACCCGGACCACGCCGCCGACGGCCAGCAGGTGCTCGACGCCGCCGACGACGCGTTGTACGCGGCGAAGGCCGCCGGACGCGACGGCTACCGGCTCGCGCCGGCGCCCGATCCGGTGCCCACCCAGGAGATCCCGGTGGTGGCCGCCGGGGTCAGCCCGCCGGACGGGCTGCCCCGGGCCGGCGCGGCGGACCCGGCGGGCATCGTCCAGGGCGGCGCGTCTTCCGGTCCTCACCCGCCGCGGCAGAGCCGTGGCCGATAGTCTCGCGACATGTCGGAGCACTCAGCGAACCCCTCAGCGGCCCACGGTCGCTCCCGCGCGGTCAAGGCCGTGATCCCGGCCGCCGGCCTGGCCACCCGGTTCCTGCCGGCCACCAAGGCGGTTCCCAAGGAACTGCTGCCGGTCGTCGACCGGCCGGTGCTGCAGTACATCGTCGAGGAGGCCGCGCAGGCCGGCATCGACGACATCCTGCTGATCACCGGTCGCGGCAAGACCTCGATGGTGGACCACTTCGACCGCCGGCCCGACCTGGAGGAACGGCTCGCCAAGAAGCCCGAGCTGCTGGCCGAGGTCAAGCGCACCGAGGAACTGGCCGCGATCTACACGGTCCGCCAGCCGGAACAGCTCGGCCTCGGTCACGCCGTCGGGTACGCCGAGTCGCACGTCGGCGACGCGCCCTTCGCGGTGCTGCTCGGCGACGAGTTCGTCAAGCCCTCCGAGCCGCTGCTGCCGGCCATGCTCGAACTCCAGGCCCGCACCGGCGGTGTGGTGCTCGCGTTCTTCGAGGTCGACCCGGCCGAGACCAGCCGCTACGGCATCGCGTCGGTCGAGCCGGCCGAGTCGGAATACGCCGACATCGCCGAAGTCGTCAAGGTCACCGGCATGGTGGAGAAGCCCAGCCCGGAGGACGCCCCCAGCAACCTCGCCGTCCTCGGCCGGTACGTGCTCCCCGGGAAGATCTTCGACGCGATCCGTCGTACCCAGCCGGGCAGCGGCGGCGAGATCCAGCTGACCGACGCGATGGAGCTGCTGCGTACCGAGGGGGTGCCGGTGCACGCCATCGTCTACCGGGGCACCCGCTACGACACCGGCATGCCGCTCGGCTACCTCCAGACCGTGGTGCAGATCGCCGCCGAGCGGGAGGACCTGGGCGCCGAGTTCCGCAAGTGGCTGACCGAGTTCGTCAACAACGGCGACGAGACGGTCACCGCCGCGGTCCTCAACGGCATCCGCGACGCGTCCGGCGGTGCCGATACATGACCGCGACGGCCGACGCCGAGGCGGCCGCGAACGAGTTGACGCCGCTCGCCGACTACCTGGGCAGTGTGCTGCGCAGGTTACGCGCGCTGCCTCCACTCGACCTCGACCTGACCCAGGCGTACGGCAACGTGCTCGCCGAGGACGTGGTCGCCCCGCACTCGTACCCCGCCTTCGACCAGGCGGCGGTGGACGGGTACGCCGCGCGCTGGGAGGACATCTCCGGTGGGAGTCGGGGGCCGGGCTACGTCCCGGCCCCCTCCGGTATGCCCGGCGGCCGCAGCATCCGCCTCAACGTGGTGGGTGACCTCGGCGCGGCGAGCTGGCGACCGGTCCGGCTCACCCCCGGCTCCTGCTTCTCGGTGGCGGCCGGCGCGCCGCTGCCGATCGGCGCGGACGTGGTCGTCCCGGTGGAGTGGACCGACCAGGGCATGGCCGCCGTCGAGATCTTCCGCGCCCCCAAACGGGGGTACGGCCTGCGCCGCGCCGGGGACGAACTGGTCGCCGGCACGCTGCTCGCCCGCGCCGGCGCGTACGTGTCGCCGGCCCTGGTCGCGGTGTTCGCCGCCACCGGCATCGGGCACGTGGTGGTGCGACCCAGCCCGCGCGTGGTCATCGTGGCCACCGGTGACGAGCTGGTGGACGTGGGCCGGGGGAGCCAGCCGGGGCAGGTGGTGGACACCAACTCGCACGCGCTGACCGCGGCGGCGGCGGAGGCGGGCGCGCTCGCGTACCGGGTGGGGATCTGCGACGACGACCCGGAGGCGCTGCGCGGCCTGCTGGAGGACCAGACGCTGCGCGCCGACCTGATCATCACCACCGGCGGCACCGGCACCGGCCCCGGCGACATGGTCCGCCGCATCCTGTCCCGCCGCGACGGCGGCCGGGCCGGGCCGGTCACCTTCACAGAGGTGGCCCTCTATCCCGGAACGGCCCTCGGGTTCGGTACGGTCGGCGCCGAGGAGGTGCCGGTGGTGTGTCTTCCCGGTGAGCCCGGTGCGGCGCTGATCGGCTTCGAGGTGCTGGCCCGGCCGGCCATCCAGCTGCTGGCCGGGGCCGAGCCGGTGTTCCGGCCGAGCGTCCGCGCGCACCTGCTGGAGACGGTCTCGTCCCCGGTGGGGCTGCGCGAGTTCCGGCCCGCGCACGTGGCCGAGCGGCGCGGAGGCGGGTACACGGTGCAGCCGCTCGCCGGTGGCCCGTACACGCTCTCCGGCCTGGCCGAGGCGAACGGCCTGCTGGTGCTCGGCGAGCGGGTCACCACAGCCGCTGCGGGGTCTACCGTGGATGTGTTGTTGCTGGACCGGCGCCGGTGAGCGCGAGGAGTGAGCTTGCGAGCCCCGCAGTCGCGAGCGAAAGGCCGACTCGGTGAGGTTCCGGCGGGCGCCGGGGTGGCCGGCGGTGCTGGTGGACGGTCCGGTGGTGCTGCGGCCGTACCGGCGTTCGGACGCCACCGCCTGGTCGGAGATCCGGCGCGCGAACCGGGAGTGGCTGGCGCCGTGGGAGTCCCATGTGCCCGGCGGCTGGTACGAGACGAACTCGCCCGCCGCGTTCCGCCTGGTGCACGCCGACCAGCGCAAGTCCGCGCGTACCGGTGAGGGCATGCCGTTCGCGGTCTGCCTGCGCGAGAACGGGCAGGAGCGGCTGGTCGGCCACGTCAACATCGGCAGCATCGTGCGGCGGGCGTTCTGTTCCGGGTACGTGGGCTACTGGGTCGACTCCAGGGTGGCCGGTCGCGGCGTGATCCCGACCGCTGTCGCGCTCGCCGTGGACCACGCGTTCGGGCCGGGCGGCCTGCACCGGATCGAGGTGAACATCCGGCCGGAGAACATGCCGTCCCGGCGGGTGGTGGAGAAGCTCGGCTTCCGCGAGGAGGCCTATCACGTGCGCTACATGCACATCGACGGCGCGTGGCGCGACCACATCGGATACGCGATGACCGGCGAGGAAGTGGTCGCCGAGGGCGGACTGCTGGCGCGCTGGCACCGCGTACGTGACAACCGCCGCTGAGGCGAACGCCCGGCGCGGCGCACTGTGAACCGGGTCGGCGGCCCGTAACCTCAAGTAACTGCAAGCTGTGGCAAGCGCTGCCCGCCCGCACGAAGTGCGCCGTAAACGACGGTCGACGGAAGAAGTTGCGGCGGTGTGACGCTCGCCCCGAACTTTGGTGACGGGAGGGGTGAGGGTGCCCACGTCGGTGCTCCTCGCCGTCCTCGCCGCCGCCGGTCTGCTCGCCCTCGCTCCGGCGCTGGTCCGCCGGTACGACGCCACCGAGCGGCTGGTGGCGGAGCGGGCGCAGTCGACGGCGCGGGTGCTCCAGCGCCAGCGTCGACGGCGCACCGTGCCCGGGCGGCGACCACTGCACCCCCCGCGCTCCCTCGTTGTGACCCTCAGTGAAGACTCCGACACGGGTAGTCTTGCTCGCCCGGTCTCCGCGCCACCGCTGCGGCGTCGCTCCGGGCGGCTCCGGCCTGTCTCCGCGGTGCCGGCCCAGTCCCGCCGACGGCACCCGCCCCGGCGACGGCACACCCCGGCGATCTACCGCCGGCGCCGGGTACTGGCCGCGCTGCTGCTGCTCAACCTCGTCGAGCTGGGCGGCGTGGTGCTCGTCGGACCCGGGTTCTGGATCAGCGTCTCGGTCACCGGCGCACTGCTCGTGGCGTACGTCGTACACCTGCGGCAGCGCGCCCTGGCCGAGCGCCGGCGGCGGCGCGCGGACGCCCGTGAGGCGGCCTGGCTGGCCGCCCGCCAGGCCGAGGTGCGCCGCGAACAGGCCCGGCGCGCGGCGGCCCGGCGGGAGGCGCAGCGCCGGCTGGCCGCCCAGCGCGAGGCGGTCCGGCGTACGGCGATGGGGCTGGACCGTCCCGCGGACCTGCCGCCGGCGGCGAGCGGCGGCTCGGTGTCCTACCGGCGTGCGGGCGGCCTGCGCGGACGCCCCTACCAGTCCGGCCGAGGCGCCTGACCGCCTCGCCCGGCTCGTCGCGCGCTTTCGGCGGCGATCTTGGAAGAATTGGGCCCCTCCGAGGGCCGCTTTCTTCCAAGATCTACGTGGGCGGTGGGGCGGTTCGCGTCGTGGGGGCGCGACCTGTTAGCCTTGTCGCCGGCCCACCCGGTGAAAGCTGGGTGGGACCGACGCCGGTTCGCCGGCGGAGGGGCTGTGGCGCAGACCGGTAGCGCACCTCGTTCGCATCGAGGGGGTCAGGGGTTCAAATCCCCTCAGCTCCACCCAGTTCAAAGGCCGTTTCCGCCAGTCGGAGACGGCCTTTTTCGAACCCGACCCTATGGCACGGTGGACAACCCCGACGGGCCGCCACCGTGCCGGTCGTCGGCGGATCACCCGCCGCCGTCAGTCGAACAGGCCGTCGAGCGCCTTCTGTTCAAGGTCGCGCCAGCGCTCGGCGTCCTTCAGCGCTTTGGCGATCTCCTTCTCGTCGAGGTGGTGCGCGCCCTCCTCCCGGATGCACGCGACGCTGAACGGCCGGCCGACCGACGGCGAGGTCCGCTCCAGCGCCTCCAGCACCCGTACCATGCCCACCACGCCGAACTCGACGGTGCGCGTGGTCATCCGGAAGTGGGACAGCAGCGCGCCGGCCTGCTGGGCCATGGGCGCGCCGGAGCCGATGGCGTGGAAACCCACGTCCTCGTAGCGGCCGATGAGCCCGTTGGGGTTGATCTCCACGATCCACGGACCGCCCTGGCTGTAGCCGGCCGCGAGCAGGTAAGCCGACACCCCGCCGCCGCTGCCCTCGCCCGGTACGTCCGGGATGTAGTTCTCGTAGTGCTTCTTGAAGACGGGCAGGACGCGCTCCTGCAACTCGTCGCCGATGTCCGGTGCTTCGAGGATGGCGGTGGCCGAGTCCTGGAGAAGGGGGCGCAGGTCGTTGAGCACTCCCCGCGCGCCGCTGCCGCCCCAGGCGGCGCAGTCGCCCAGTGGGTGCAGCTTCTGGGCGGGGAAGCTCAGACCGCGGTCGCTCTCGGTGATCTGGGAGTCGGCGCCGATCACCACCCCGTCTTTGCAGACAACGGCGAGTACGACGGTCATATGGTCCTCCTGAGCAGGGGTGCGGGGTTGGGCGCGAGGTACCCGACGCCCCGCCTGCCTACACCCCGACAGGTGTCGGCCCGCTCACTGCCCGGGACGGGAGGCCCCTCGTAGCCCGCAGGAGGGGACTCGTGCACCGCGCCGCCGAGACTCTGCGCTATCTCGCCTCGGTGAACAGGCCGGCGTAGCGGTTCAGGTACAGCGGCCAGCCCTCGTCGTGGCCGACGCCGTCACGAACCGACTCCCAGCCCGGACCGTGCCGGTCCAGGTTGCGGTGCTCCAACTCGACCCGGGTCCGCCCCGGTGTCTCGGCGACGAACCGGACCTCGACCTCGCTGGCGTTCTCCAGATCTTGTTCGAGCTGCCATGCCGGGCTGATGTCCCAGCTGAAGACGAGCCGGTCCGGCGGCTCGAAGACGAGGATCCGCGCCCAGGCGCACTCGCTGCCGTCCTCGGCGCGGTCGTAGATGTGTCCACCGACCTTCGGCTCGAACACCGTCTCCGCGATCGGCGACGACAGCAGGTTGTGCTCCTTCGGCTTGAAGTCGCCGAACCGCTCCGTGAACACCGCGAAGGCGCGCTCGACCGGCGCGTCGACCACGATCTGCCGCCGTACCACCGCATCCGTTCCACTCATGATTCCTCCTCGTCAGGGCGCTCGGCGACGTCCTTGAAGCCGTCCAACGCGCGGCTCCAGTAGGTGTCGAGCTGATCTCGTAGGGCGGCCACGCCGGCGGGATTGAGCCGGTAGACACGCTTCGTGCCCGCCGTGCGGTCCGTCACGAGGCCGGCGTCCTTCAGC
This sequence comes from Micromonospora sp. AMSO1212t, assembly GCF_008868145.1. NCBI lineage: Bacteria > Bacillati > Actinomycetota > Actinomycetes > Micromonosporales > Micromonosporaceae > Micromonospora > Micromonospora sp. AMSO1212t. The sequence goes on along the minus strand of NZ_WBKS01000041.1, from coordinate 6,185 downwards.
ACCCGCAGATGCTGCGACACCGCCGGCCGGCTGACCGGCAGCACCGCGGCCAGTTCGCCGACCGCCCGCGGCTGCTCCGCGAGACACGCGATGATCGCCCGCCGCGTCGGGTCGCCCAGGGCGTCCCACCCGTCCTCGGTTCGGTAAGTGCCCACAAACGGTAAGCTACGGCTTACCATTGACGTTCGTCAAGCCCGAAAAGCAGGTCACTGTTGCCACAGGAACGCCGCCGTCGAGCACGGCCGGCAGCGGAATCCGTACCCGCAGCCACCGCCCCCGAAGTTGAAGCCGGTGTGGTGATCGTGGCCCTCCTCAAGCTGGACGACGAACGACATGGGCAGGGCACAGGCGGGACAGGTGGGCGTCTGGTCGAACTGGAGCCACGCCGGCAGTCCGCCGAGTTGTCCGAGGACGTCTCGCAGCGGTCGGCCGGACTCACCGCGCCAGCGTTCGCGCGCCTCGTCGTAGCCGTCGGAGTCCCGCATCGGCACGTACGCGACGGCGGACGTCTCGGCCGCCAGGACGGTGTCGCCGGAGGGCACGGCAGGCGGAGCCAGCGCCCCGGAAGGGAAGACGAACGCGCGATTGCCGCCGGCGGTCGCATCCCACTCGTCGCACAGGCCCGGATCGTTCTGGCACATGAAGATCGACAAGAGCCCGTCGTCGGCCTCGTCGATGTCGCCGAGCCGGACCTGGGTCAGGAACTGCATCGGTCCGTCGCACTCGTCGCACACCGGCCAGTCGAAGCCCGCGGGCACGAGCGGAACACCACCGGTACGTGTGCCGGAAGCGTCCGGTGCCGTGTCACCGTTGTAGATCATCAGAACCGTCACGCGGCGCAGCATAGGGGAGCGCGGATGCGCTGGGGTCCGTCCGGCAGCCGGCCCCGCGGCCGGGCGGCCGATTGGAGTCACGTCCGTTGGTAGCCTGACGCGTCCGTACGACAGATGGAGTCTGCCCGGTGCTCAGGATGGTGCTGCGGAGGTTCGGCGCGGCGGGCGCGGTCTGCGTGGTGGCCGCGTGCGGACCCTCTACTGCTGATCCAGTGGATCGTTCGGCGGGCGAAGCCGTCCCCTCCACGGCCGAGGCGACCGGCACGCCCACCACCGGGAAGCCGTCCGCGATTCCGGCGACCGGCGGCACCGGCTACTCCGCGTCGTTGTCGGCGCGGCTGGTGACCACGGACGCGCTGCCACCGGGGTTCACAGTGGACATCGCGACGGTCATGGCCCCGGATGCGGGCCGGCAGCGCCCCGGCCCCGAGGTGCACTGTGCGGACATGATTCCGCTGTTGTCGGCCAAGCGGCTGACCGGTACTCCGTCGGCGATGGCCGCTGCCACCGTCAGCTCCGCCGAGGGCCCGGACTACCCGTGGGTGGCGAGCGAAGTGCTCAGGACGTACGCCGACGACGGCGCCCGAGGCGCGATGGCGGACCTGCGGGCGTTCATCGCCCGGTGCCCCACCGTCGCGTCACCGGGCCGGGACGGAGGCAGCTACCGCTTCGCTGTGGTATCGGGGCCGCGACTGGGCGACGAGAGCATGCGCGTCGACTCCAGCACGACTTCCGGATCGACCACGCTGGAATGGGACAGCATCCTCGTCCGGACCGGCACCACCCTGGTGACCGTTCATGAGCAGGGCAACGAGCCCGGCGGCGACGACCACCTCTCCCGACTCGCCGAAGTCGCGCTCCGCAGCTACCAGACGACCGGACCCTGAACACCCGCGGGCGATCGGCGGCAGCTCACCGCGTCGCTCCGCCGAACCACCTGGTCAGCGCACCCTCCAGCGTCCGCTGGTCGTCACCCACCCAGACCACGTGCCCGTCCGGCCGCAACAGCACCGCCGGCACGTCCAGCTCGTCGCCGGTGCCGGTGCCGGCGACGAGCCCGACCCGGTCGGCCCAGCCGTCCACCGACAGCTTCCCGGTCCCGTCGAGCAACAACCCGCCGCCGGTACGCATCAGCTCGTACAGGCGTCCCTGCGGCAGCGGTACGTCGCGCAGCCGCCGCCCGAGCAGGGTGTGCCCCTCGCCGACGTCGTACCGGACGCCGATCGCCGTGACCTTCTCGATCAGGAAGCGGTTGACCTCGTCGAAGTCCATGAGCTGCGTCAGCACCTGCCGTACCGCCTGCGGGCCGGGCTCGTTCGTGGTCAGCAGCATCTGGGCACGGGTGTTGGTCAGCACGTCGGCCGCGACCGGGCGCCGCTCGGACTCGTAGGTGTCCAGCAGGCCGTCCGGCGTCCACCCGTTCACGGTCGCCGCCAGCTTCCAGCCCAGGTTGAACGCGTCCTGGATGCCCAGGTTGAGCCCCTGCCCGCCCAGCGGCGGGTGGATGTGCGCGGCGTCGCCGGCCAGGAACACCCGTCCGATCCGGTACCGCTCGGCCAGGCGGGTCGCGTCGCCGAAGCGCGACAGCCAGCGGGGGGAGTGCACGCCGAAGTCGGTGCCCGCGTACGCGGTCAGTTGCCGTTTGAAGTCGTCGAGCGTGGGCGGCGCCGTGGCCACGTCGGCCGCCGGTACGACCACCCGGAACACGCCGGGCCTGCCGGACGGCCCGAGCCCGAACCGCTTCTCGGTGCGGCGTACCTCGGTCATGATCGTGGTGATCTCGTCCGGGGAGGCGGTCGCCTCCATCTCGCCCAACAGCGTGTCGATTGTCGACGGCTCGCCGGGGAATCCGACGCCGAGCAGCTTGCGGACGGTGCTGCGCCCGCCGTCGCAGCCGACCACGAACCGCGCCCGCAACGGCTCCGAGGGCTCGCCGTCGAGGTGGACCGTCACGCCGTCGTCGTCCTGCTCCAGCCCGGTCACCGCACGGCCGCGCCGGATCTCGGCCCCGACCTCGGCGGCGTGGTCGGCGAGCAGCCGGTCGGTGAGCGTCTGCGGGATGCCGAGCACGTACGGGTGGGCGGTGTCCAGGTCGGCGGGCGCGGGCTTGTCGATGCCGGCGAAGAATCCCCGGATCGGGTGCTTGCCGCCGTTGTCGAGGAACCGCTCCAGCAGCCCGCGCTGGTCCATCACCTCGATGCTGCGGACGTGCAGGCCGAGCGAGCGCACGTACGGCGGCGGCTCGGCGTCCCGCTCCAGCACGAGCACGCCGACGCCCTGAAGGCGCAGCTCGGCGGCCAGCATCATTCCGGTCGGTCCACCGCCGACCACGATCACGTCGAACACATCTTCCCCCGTGTCGAGTGTCAGGCGACCGTCCCCCTGAGCGGCACGACACCACCGGACAGGGAGCGGATGCGTGACACGAGCGCGGCGACGATCGGCCGCTGGTCGAACCGACCATATCCCCCGTGCCGGAACGCGCGGGCCTCGAAGAACAGGCAGGCGCGCAACTGGTCCACGTCGTCGCCGAGTTCGCCGGTCCGTTCCCACCGCTCCCGTACCGCCTGCGCGACGGCGGCGAGCGGCTCGAAGCCGTCCCGCAGTTCGTAGCCGTTGTACGTGTGCGCGAAGCTGAAGAACTCGCTGCCGCCGGCGCCGTCGTCGGGCACCCGTACCTGCTCCGCCATGGTCTGCTCCCGGTGGTCGGGAGGCCGACGCTACTACCGCCGGGCAATCCGGTCAGCCGCGGCGGAACGTGCGGCGGTAGGTGTCCGGCGGTACTCCTACCGTGCGGTGGAAGTGCCGGCGCAGTGTCGTCGCCGTACCCATGCCCGACGCCTCGGCGACGGCGTCGATGCTGTCGTCGGTGTTCTCCAGCAGCTCCTGCGCCCGCCGGATGCGCTGCGTCGCCAGCCACTGCGACGGCGTGGCGCCGGTAGCGGCGGTGAAGTGCCGGACCAGGTTGCGGGTGCTCATGTTCGCGTGGCGGGCCAGGTCCGCGACGGTGAGCGGGCGGTCCAGCCGCGCCATCGCCCAGGGGAGCAGCGTGGCGAGCGGGTGGTCCTCGCGGGCCGGAACCGGCGTGGTGACGTACTGCGCCTGGCCGCCGGCGCGGTGCGGCGGCACCACCAGGCGGCGCGCGACGGCGTTGGCGACCGTGGAGCCGTGGTCGCGGCGGATCAGGTGCAGGCACAGGTCGATCGCGGCGGCCTTGCCGGCGGAGGCGAGCACCGCGCCGTTGTCCACGTAGAGCACGTCCGGGTCGACCTGGACGCGCGGATAGCGGGCGGCGAGCGCGTCGGTGTGCGCCCAGTGGGTGGTGGCGCGGAGCCCGTCGAGGATGCCGGCGGCGGCGAACACGAACGCGCCGGTGCAGAACGAGACCATCCGGGCGCCCGCGTCATGCGCGGCGCGGACGGCGTCGACCAGATCGGACGGCGGCTCGGCATCGGTGTCCTCGATCGCCGGGACGATCACCGTGTCGGCGCGGGCCAGGTGGTCCAGCCCGTGGTCGGGCGTGACGGCGAACCGGCCGACCCCGACCGGGCCGGGACCGCAGACCACCAGGTCGTACCAGGGGTCGGCCAGGCCGGTCGGGTCGCGGACGAAGATCTCGCAGGCCGCCGCCAGCTCGAAGTGCAGCATCCCGTCGGTGGCGGCGAGTGCGATCAGGGTCATGTCCGAAACTGTACGGGCATTGGCGTTTGCGACACTGGCCCGGCCCTCCGATCCCGGCGAGGATCATCTCAGTCGATCTTCGAGGGAGAGCATCATGCGGGTGGCGGTGTTCGGGGCGTACGGGCACACCGGGCGGTTCGTGGTGGCGGAGCTGCGAGGGCGGGGGTACGAGCCGCTGCCGGTGGGACGCGACGCGGGGAAGCTGGCGGCCGCGTTCCCGGGGGTGGAGCAGCGGGTGGCGTCGGTCGACGATCCGGCCTCGCTGGACGGGGCGCTGGCCGGGGCGGCGGCGGTGGTCAACTGCGCCGGGCCGTTCGCCTCGACCGCCGGCCCGCTGATCGAGGCCGCGTTGCGGGCCGGGATCCCCTACGTCGACGTGGCGGCCGAGATCGAGGCGAACCGGGACACGTTCGCCCGCTACGCCGGCCGGGCCGAGGCCGCGGGTGTCGCCGTGGTGCCGGCCATGGCGTTCTTCGGCGGGCTCGGCGACCTGCTGGTCACCGCTGCGATGGGGGACTGGACGGCGGCCGACGAGGCGCAGGTCGCGTACGGGCTGAGCAGCTGGCACCCGACGGCCGGGACGGTCGCCTCCGGCGTCGTCTCGCGCGAGCGCCGCGACGGCCGGCGGGTCCGCTTCACCGACGGGCGCCTGGTGTACGCCGACGGCGACCTGCCCCGGCTGGACTGGGAGTTCCCGGCGCCGCTGGGTGTGCGGCCGGTGCTCGGCGAGTTCACCATGGCCGACGTGGTGACGGTGCCGAGCCACCTGGACGTCCCGGAGGTGTGCACGTACATGACCGTGAACGCGGCGGGGGACCTGGCCGCCGGGGACGCGCCGGCCGCTGTGGACGAGCGTGGCCGGTCGGCGCAGACGTTCACAGTCGACGTGGTGGTGCGCGCGGGTGACGTCCGGCGGCGGGCGGTGGCCCACGGGCAGGACATCTACGCGATCAGCGCGCCGCTGGCGGTCGAGGCGGTCCACCGGATCCTGACCGGGCGGACGCGGGCGAAGGGCGTCGCCTCGGCCGGCCGGATCTTCGACGCGCCCGATTTCCTGCGCGCGCTGTCGGCGCACCTCACCGTCGAGACGCCGCCGACCGCCTGACGTACTTCCTGCATCCACGTCTGCCGATTGACAATGTTTGGAATCCAAACTTACTCTCGCGCTGGGCGGGTGCGCGCCCCGCCTTCCCGTCCACGCGCCCCACCCCACCACGAAGGAACCACCATGTTCCGCTCTCCCCGTACCGCCCGATTGCGGGTCGGCCTGGTCGCCGCGACCGCCGCCACGCTCGTGACCGGCACCGCCGTGATGGCGACGAACGCACAGGCGGCGGCCGGCTGCCGCGTCACCTACACGACCGCCAGCCAGTGGCCCGGCGGTTTCACCGCGAACGTCGACGTGACGAACCTCGGTGATCCGATAAACGGCTGGAACCTGCGCTGGACGTTCCCGTCCGGCCAGCGGGTCACCCAGGCGTGGAGCGCCACGGTCACCTCCTCCGGCGCCGACGTCACCGCCACGAACGTCGGCTACAACGGCGCCGTCGCCACCAACGGCAGCGTCTCGTTCGGCTTCAACGGCTCCTGGTCCGGCGCGAACACCGCGCCGACAGCGTTCTCGCTGAACGGAGTGGCCCGTTCAGCGAGAACGCTGTCGGCGCGGTGTTC
>NZ_WBKS01000040.1:0-41203 GCF_008868145.1 Micromonospora sp. AMSO1212t | reverse complement strand
CGACCCCGCCGCCGGCCGGCAACGCCATGGCCGCGGTCGCCGCCATGCAGCCCGGCTGGAACCTCGGCAACTCCTTCGACGCGGTCGGCGCCGACGAGACCGCCTGGGGCAACCCGCGGGTCACCGAGGCGCTGCTCGACAACGTCCGGGCGCAGGGCTTCAACAGCATCCGCATCCCGGTGACCTGGAGCAACCACCACGGCGCCGCGCCGAACTACACGATCGACTCGGCCTGGCTGAACCGGGTACGCGAGGTGGTCGGCTGGGCGCTCGCCGACGGCTTCTACGTGGTGCTCAACATCCACCACGACTCGTGGCAGTGGATCAACACGATGCCCACCGACCGCGCAGGCGTGCTGAACCGCTACAACGCGCTCTGGACGCAGATCGCCGCCGCGTTCAAGGACTCCTCGCCGAAGCTGACCTTCGAGAGCGTCAACGAGCCGCAGTTCACCGGCAGCTCCGGCGACGCGCAGAACGCCACCCTGCTCAACGAGCTGAACACCTCGTTCCACCGCATCGTCCGCCAGTCCGGCGGGAACAACGCCACCCGGCTGCTCGTCCTGCCGACCCTGCACACCTCCGCCGAGCAGGCCCGGGTGGACGAGCTGGTCAGCACGTTCAACACGCTCAACGACCCGAACCTGATCGCCACCGTGCACTTCTACGGGTACTGGCCGTTCAGCGTGAACGTCGCCGGGGGCACCCGGTTCGACGCGACTGTCCAGCAGGACCTGACCGACCAGTTCGACCGCGTCTACAACGCCTTCGTCACGCGCAACATCCCGGTGATCATCGGCGAGTACGGCCTGCTCGGCTTCGACCGCCACACCGGCACCATCGAGCAGGGCGAGAAGCTCAAGTTCTTCGAGTTCCTCGGCCACTACGCGCGCAGCCGCAAGCTGACCACCCAGCTCTGGGACAACGGCCAGCACCTCGACCGGACCTCCTTCGTCTGGAAGGACCCCGAGCTGTTCGCGCAGATCAAGTCGAGCTGGACCACCCGCTCCGGCACCGCGTCCAGCGACCAGGTGTACGTGCCGCGTACCGGCTCGATCACCGCCAAGAGCCTGACGCTCAACCTGAACGGCACCATGTTCCAGGGGCTGCGCCAGGGCACCACCGACCTGGTGAACGGCACCGACTACACGGTCTCCGGCAGCACCCTGACGCTCACCGCGTCGGCGCTGACCCGGCTGGTCGGCTCCCGCGCGTACGGGGTGAACGCCAACCTCCAGGCCCGCTTCTCCACGGGCGTGCCGTGGAGGATCAGCATCATCACGTACGACCCGCCGGTGCTGTCCAACGCCACAGGCACCACCGCCGCGTTCACACTCCCGGCGCAGTTCCGCGGCGACCAGCTGGCCACGATGGAGGCGAAGTACGCCGACGGCAGCAACGCCGGCCCGCACAACTGGACCTCGTACAAGGAGTTCGACGTGACGTTCGCGCCGGACTACGCCGGCAACACCATCGCTCTGAAGCCGGAGTTCTTCGCCGAGGTCAACGACGGCCAGCGGGTCACCCTGACGTTCCACTTCTGGAGCGGCACGAAGCTGACCTACTACGTCACGAAGTCCGGCAGCAGCGTGACCGGCACGGTGAGCTGACGGCGACGGCACGGCTCGCGGCGGTGGGCGTCGACACCGTCGCGAGCCGTGCCCCGAACACGTTTCCGCTGGACCGATGACTTCCGCGGCCGGCGCCGGTCGACAGAGGCATGAAGACGCTCACTCTCCAGACGCCCGAGGTCGACCTGGTCTACGACGTCCACGCCCCCGAGGCGACCGAGGCCGGGCACCGCCCCTTGTTCATGATCGGCCAGCCCATGTGCGCCGACGGTTTCACCACGCTCGCGTCGTACTTCCCCGACCGCACAGTCATCACGTACGACCCGCGCGGGCTCGGCCGGAGCGTCCGCAAGGACGGCCGGAACGACTCACTGCCCGAGGTGCAGGCCCGGGACGTACGCGACATCGTCGACGCCCTCGGCGTGGGCCCGGTCGACATGTTCGCCAGCAGCGGCGGCGCGGTGACCGCGCTCGCCCTGGTGGCCGCGTACCCGGACGTGGTGACCACGCTCGTGGCGCACGAGCCGCCGCTGACCACGCTGCTCCCCGACGCCGAGGCGGCCGGCCGGGCCATGGCCGCCTGTCAGGAGGCGTACCGGAAGAACGGCTGGGGCGCCGGCATGGCGACGTTCATCGTCATGACGTCGTGGCGGGGCGAGTTCACCGACGACTACTTCGCCCAGCCCGCGCCGGACCCCGCAGCGTTCGGGATGCCGGCCGAGGACGACGGCAGCCGGGACGACCCGCTGCTCTCCGACCGGTCCGCGGCGGTCACCGTCTACCGGCCGGACCTCGACGCGTTGCGCGCCGCGCCTACCCGGGTCGTGGTGGCGGTGGGCGAGGAGTCGGCGGAAACGCTCACCGCGCGGACGTCGGTGGCCACCGCGGAGCTGCTCGGCGGGCAGCCTGCGGTCTTCCCGAGCCACCACGGCGGGTTCCTCGGTGAGGGGACGGGCTACGCCGGGCAGCCGGAGGCGTTCGCGCGCCGGCTACGGGAGATCCTCGACGCCTGACTGCGGCGGCGCCGTGACGCGGGTGCCCGCGACGGCTCAGGCGCGGCGCACGTCGGTGACCATCGCCGCGTAGGGCCCGGGCGGTGTGCCGGGCCCGGCCTGGTCCGCGGGGACGACGTTCTCCATCCGGAGCCGCAGGAGGGCCGGTTCGGCGGTGTCGAGGACGATCCGCCACCCCCAGCCGCCGCCGTACTCGGCGGTCAGTTCCACCGCCGACGACCCGCCCGCCGAGCCGGTGAGCGTCATCGGTGTCGGCTGCTGGTGCCACGAGTCGCCCCACCAGGCGACGAGCGAGCCCGGCCGGTCGCCCGCGGCGATCACCAGCAAGCCGTCCTGCGGACCGTCGTCAGGGTGGTCCCACGAGTACGACACGGTGGTCAGGTGCCCGCCGGCCGCCGTGGCGACTGTGAGCGCGGCCGGCGACTCGGCGAGCGGATCGGCGGGCATCAGCCGGAAGCCGTTGGTGCCTACCCAGGACCCGGTGACGTCGGTGAGAACCATCGCCACAGAATAGGAACCACCCCCGACACTGCCCTTCCACGCCGATCCGGGGAGATCTTGGAAGATTTCGGCCCCTATGAGGGCCGTTTGCCACCAAGATCTCCGGCGGGGCAGGGTCAGGCGGAGAAGTTGTCGTCGGCGTCGTGGGCGTCCGCCTGGATGTGCTCGCCGGGGCGCTTGCCCCGGATCTCGTCCTGTTCGCGTACCCGGTCCGCTTCGGCGTGTTCGTCCTGGTTCAGGTCACCGAGCCGCGCCCGGGCCGGACCGGCCAGGTCCTCCAGGTCGTTCTTCGCGCGCTCGACGCTCATGCCGCCTCCCCGGATCGTCGCGTGGCGGCCCTCGCCGCCTGCCGCGTCGCGTCCCCGCTGGCCCGGCCGGCAAACCGCCGCCACCGGGCCCGGCTCCGCCGCACGACCCGGGCCGGCTGCGCGCCGCGACTCAGCCGGCCGCGCCGGGCGGCTATGCGGGCGGCATGCTCGCGGTCAGGTCCTCGGCGTGCCGGAGCGTGTCTGCCAGCGCTTGGCGCGAACCGTCGTCCAGCGGGATCGAGCGGGCCTGCCGCACCAGCTCCCGCGCGGACTCCGGCTCGCCGAGTTGCAGCGCCAGCTCCGCCCGGTAGACCAGCGCCTCCACCTGGACGGCCGGGTCGTCGGCGGCCTCCGGGCGGGCCAGCGCGCCGTCGAGGATCCGCGCGGCCTGTCCGGGATTGCCGCGCGAGTCGGCCTGCACCACCGCGTTGCCCAGCGTGCGGGCCAGGCCGCCCTTGTCGTCGGCCCGGGGTGGCTCGGCCCGGCCGACGAACCGGATCCAGTTGCCGCCGGGGTCGACGATGCTGAACCCGAAGTGGCCATCCTGGTTGCGGCGGGGCCGGGGTCGGGTCATCCGGGGCACGCCGGAGACGAGCACCCTGCCGTACGTGGCACGCATGCCGTCGGCGAAGGCCCGGTGGATGTCGACCAGATCGTCCACCACGACCAGGCAGGAGCCGTACGAGTCGGCGGGATCGAACCCCGGCATCCCGAAGAAGTGCAGATGGAGATCCTCCCGCCGCAGCGTGAGGTACGGGTTGGGGCGCTCCTGCCGGTACGTGACCTCGAAGCCGAGGGCCTGGTAGAAGGGCGCCACGTCGTCCAGGGAGCGGCACGGCAGCAGCGGGATCGTCGTCTCGTTCGCCATGCTCCGAGCCTGGCGACCGGGTGCCGGCACGCGCACATGGAAATGTCCGAACGGCTGCCGGTGCCACCCGAACGGACACGGGGGCCGGTCCGCAGTGGACCGGCCCCCGTGCGGGGTTTCGCGTCAGGTCAGGGCTTCCAGGACCCGGCGGAACGGAAGCGGTGCTTGTATTCGACGACGCCGTTCTGGTCCTTCACGTCGAAGATGAGCTGCCCGCTGCGCTTGGACCCCTCGGGCAGGTTGGTGCCCGAGGTCATCAGCTTGCCGCAGCCGGAGAAGGCGCCGCCGATCCCGCTCTCCTCGGTGCCGTCCGCGGCGACCCAGGTGAAGTAGAACGGGTTGATCGAGCCGGTGCCCTTGGTGATCTCGGCGGTCACGTCGGCGATCAGGAACATGCCGTTCTTCGGGCCGGGCATGACCTCGCTGCAGGCGGCGTTCCTGGTCCGGAAGTTGCCGACGGTGATCTCGATGGTGCCGCGGTCGTCGTTGACGACCAGCTTGTCGCCGGCCGGCATGTTGAACGTCTTGTCGTCGGTGTTGCCCGGCTGCGACGTGCCGGTGGGAGCGCCCGTCGGGGTGTCACCTGTGGGCTGGCCGTAGGTGACGCCCGGGGTGGGCAGCGAGTCGATCGCCTCCTGGGTCTTCTTCGCGCCGCTGTAGATGGCGAAGATGCCGCCACCGCAGCACAGCAGCAGCAGGATCACCGCGACGATGCCGACCGTGATCCAGACGTTCTTGTTCGACTTCTTCGCCGGCGGCCCGAACGGCGCTCCGGGCGGCGGCGGGTACGCGCCACCACCCGGCGGCGGGTAACCGCCCGGCGGCGGGTACGCCCCGCCCGGCGGCTGATACTCGCTGCCCGGGGACTGATACGCGGCACCCGGGGGCTGGTACTCGGACCCCGGCGGCGGGTACGCCCCGCCCGGCGGCTGGTACTCGGACCCCTGCGGCTGGTACTCGAACCCCGGCGGCTGGTACGCCCCGGCCGAGGGCTGGTACTCGCTGCCCGGCGGCGGGTAGGGCGCGCCCGAGGTGGGCGGTGCCGGCGGGAACGCCGTGGTGGGCGCGGGCGGGTACTGCTCGCCCGGACCCGGCTGCGGCGGATAGGGCGCCCCGGAAGTCGGCGGCGGCTGCGGCGGACCGGAGACGGGTGGCGCACCGGAGACGGGCGGCTGCGGCGCGTCCGAAGGCGGCGGGTAGGGCGCACCCGAGGGGGGAGCGGGTGGGGGCGCGTACGGGTTGCCCGGCACCGGCGGCATCGGGGCGGTGGGGAACGCCTGCGTCGGCGGTTCCTGCGGCTGCTGGTTCGGGTCCGGTGACCCGGACGGAGGCTGAGGGTGGCTCACCGTACTCCTTGGGCGCCTTCGGAATTTTCAGTCGGAACGACGGTACAAGCCGGGCACAACCCGCCCGGCAGTGCCTCATCGATGTGGCAGGACGGCCGCGGTTCGGACCAGGTCGTCGTCCACGGCGAACCGCCCGGTCACCGCTGACGGCGGATCGGGCACCGGGGCGGCAGCGAGCCGGGCCGGTGCGATGAGGGCGTGGAACGTGCCCGCCTCCGGGTCGAGCACGACGCGCGCGTCGGCGAAGCCCAGCCACGTCCCGACCAGCGGGTGCCAGACCTTGTAGACGGTCTCCTTCGCGCTGAACAACACGGTGGGCCAGGGCGTGCCGGACGGCAGCCGGACCAGGTCCGCCTCCTCGTCGGGGCGGCACACCTTCCGGCGTACCCCCGGGGAGAGCGGCCGGTAGCGCTCGGCGTCGATACCGACGGCGCGCACGTCGGTGGCGCGGGCGGCGGCCGCCGCGCAGTAGTCGCGGGTATGGGTGATCGCGCCGACCACGCCGGGCGGCCAGATCGGGGCCCGGTCGGCGCCGGCGGGAACCGGCGCGGCGGGCAGGCCGAGCGCGCCGAGCGCCCGGCGGGCGCAGACCCGCCCGGCGGTGAAGTCGCGGCGACGGCCGGGCACTGCGCGCTCACCCAGGGCGGCCAGCTCGGCCGGGAGCAGGTCACCGGCCCAGTCGGCGGGGCCGGCCACCGCCACGGCGACCTCGGCCGGAAGCAGATCACGCACGAGAGGTGGATGACGGGGACACGCGGTGAACGTACCGTAACGCTTGGGCGTGCCGCTGCGCTGAAGGAACGTTGCGGGGAGGCAACCGGTCCATCACCACCCATTCCCGACTCGGAAGGAGCGGCCGATGACGCCTGGCGCGGAGGTTTCGGGGAGCACCGGCGGCGAGCACGTGCCGGTGACCCCCCACTGGACCTGCGGCTCGTGCGGTGACGACTGGCCCTGCACCACGAAACGTCATCACCTGCTGCGCGAGTACCAGGTGGACCGGGCGTCGTTGAGCGTCTATCTCGGGTCCTGCCTCGCCGCGGCGGCGCAGGATCTGCGCTCCGTGCCGGTCACCGCGCTCCAGGACCGGTTCATCGGCTGGGTGCCGCGCGGCCCGCGTACCGCCGAGGCGTGAGCGCGTCCGGTGGCCGCCGCGTCGGGTTCGCGGCGGCCACCGGTTGCGGTCCTCAGGGGCGGCGGGGCCGCCGGGTGAGCCCGAAGCCGACCACGCCGGCCACGGCGGCGAGCACGCCGCCCACTGTGGTCCACACCCAGCGCGATCCGGCCTCGGGGAGCCAGCCGGTCAGGTCGTACTCCTCGTCGGCCACCGGCTCGGGTGTCGGCTCGGCGGTGAGCACGGTTCCGGCGCGGGTGTTCGGCACCAGCGGCGCGGCCAGTTCGCCGTCGTCGCCGGACGCGCCGCCCTCGTCGGTCGCGCCGACGAGCATCTCCACGTCGATCGGCAGACCGAGGTCGGGTTCGGGCAGGTCGGTGACGGAGAGCCGGATGTAGTAGGTGCCGGGCAGCGGGTCGCCCGACCAGGGCTCGGCCCACGGCCGTACCCGCCGCAGCGTGCAGTCCAGCGCGACGCTCGTCGCCGACGCGTCAGCGGTGGGGGTCTGCGCGCCCGCTGTGCACGCCTGCCGGCGGCGCAGCCCGTCGAAGACGTCGACGGTCCAGGTGGACGCGCCGCTGCGTGACTTCGGGAACGTGACGGTGGCGGTGACCTCGTGCACCTGCCCGGCGTCGGCGCGGAACGACCAGTACAGGTGGTCACCGGTCGACGCGCCCACCTGCACCGGCTGACCGGCGGTGACGGTCGTGGCGGTGAGGAACGAGGTGCCGGCCTTGGTCACCGTGGTCGCGCCCGGTGACGGGCTGGGCGCGGCCAGGGCCGCCGCCGGGGTGAGGGCGAGTCCGACGGCGGTGGTCGCCGCCGCGGCGCGGATCAGCGTACGCATGCTCAGTTCGTCCTCCACGTGTGCACCCACCAGCGGGTGAGCAGTCCGGCGAGCAGTCCGGTGAGCAGTCCGGCGAGCGTGAGCAGGAGCAGCAGCACCCAGCCGCGGCCGAGGTCCGGCCCGTCGGGCGCGGGGGAGGCGGCCACCACGTCGACCGTCAGCTCGACCGGCATGCCGGGACGGGCCTGGGTGCCGGGCTTGGCCGCGAACGAGTTGCTGACCACCAGACAGACGGTCCGTACGGCCTGTTCGGCGCCCGGCGTCGGCTCGGCGCTCGGGCCGTCCTGCTCCTCTTCGGCGGCCGACCAGCGCAGCCCGGCGGAGACCACGTCGGTACGCCCGCTGCCGGCGTCGACGCCCCGGACCAGTTCCCGCCCGTCCGGCGCGGTGGCGCGCAGCAGCACGCCGTAGTCCGGGTTGACCGGGCGGTCCAGCGCGACGCTCACCGAGGCGCGCAGCTCCTGCCCGGGCCGCACCGGCACCCGGTACCAGCGGTGCTCGGAGAACGCCTCCCGGTCGCTGTAGACGCCGGGGGCGAGCAGCGGCGCGCCCTCGCACGCCGTGCCGCCGCCGACCACCGCGGGGGCGGCCGTGTACGTGTCCCGGGCGCGGTCGACGAGCTGCTTGATCCGGCCGGTCAGCTCGTCGGCGCTCTGCGCGGCGGTGTAGGTGCCACCGGTCGCGCCGGCGATGCAGAGCAACTGCTTGCGTACCTTCTCGTCGGGCGCGAGGCCGAGCGTGTCCACGACGAGCCGGGTGCCCTGGGCGGCCAGCTCGCGGGCCACCTCGCACGGGTCGGGCGGCGCGCAGGTGTCCTCACCGTCGGTGATCAGCACGATCCGGCGGGCGGTGCTGCCGGTGCCGAGGTCCTGCGCGGCGGACCGCAGCGCCAGCCCGACCGGGGTGAAGCCGGTCGGGCGCAGCCCGGCGACGGCGGCCTTGGCCTGGGTGCGGTCCACCGGGCCGACCGGCACGATCTGCTGGGTGTCCAGGCAGCCCTGCTTCTTGTCCTTGCCCCGGTAGGTGGCGCCGAGCACCCGGATGCCGAGCTGTGTCTCGTCCGGCAGGGCGTCGACCACCTCGTTGAACGCCTGCTGGGCGACGGAGATCCGGCTGCGGCCGTCGATGTCGCGGGCCCGCATCGACCCGCTGACGTCGAGGACCAGCTCGACCTTGGGTGGTTCGGCGACGGGCTCGGTGGTCTCGTCGTCGGCCCCGGCGGGGCTCGGCCCGATCATCGCGGCCGCCGCCAGCAGTCCGATGAGGACGGCCGTCGATCGTCTCTTGTTGATCACCGGGCGAAGTGTAGTGAGATCCACTTTGGAAGATCATCCGGGTCGGAGGTCCCCGGCGGGGGATCTTTCCGGCGCCTGCCGGACCCGTCACGGTCGCGCGCCGCGACCCACCGTCAGCTGCACCATGTAAACCTTTCGGCCGGTGGTGCACCCGTCGGAAATCTGACCGGCCCGCACCCGTTGTGCGGTTGCCGGAGTGTGGTTAAGCTCTGTCTTGCGCGCCCCAATCGCCCGCTTCCCCCGTGGCAGGCGATCGGGGCGCGCTTCTCTGTGCCCGGCGCCGCGCAGTGCCCGGCGCCCCGCGTCAGATCCAGCGGCCGTCCAGCCACATCCGCGCCGACCAGTCCGCGTACGGCAGCACCCGGCCCACGAAGATCGGGTAGAAGTACGCGAAACAGAGCGCCACGAGCAACACGTACGCGCCCGCGATGATCCCGCCCACCAACCGGCGGTCGTGGACCTGTTGCGGGTCCGGTGGCGCGGCAGTGTTCGTCACCGGCGCCGGGGTGGCGATCGCGCCGAGCACGTAGACCACCGCGAGCACCAGGAACGGCACCGCCGGCGCGGCGTAGAAGGAGAACATCGTCCGGCCGTCGAGGGCGAACCAGAACCAGGGCAGCAGGCCGGCGGCGACGCTGAGCAGGATCGCGCCCGCCCGCCAGTCCCGCCGGGCCAGGCCGAGCCAGGCGGTCGCGGCCAGCGCCGGCAGGAACGACCACCACAGCAGCGGCGTGCCCAGCAGCAGCACCTCCGAGGCGCAGCTCGGCGCGCCGCAACTGCCGTCCCCGGACCAGTGGAACGCCACCGGGCGGCCGAGCAGCAGCCACTGCCAGGGCCAGGACTGGTACTTGTGCGGGTCGTCGAGCTGGGTGTGGAAGCCGTACGCGGCCTTGTGGTACTCCCACAGGTTGATCAGCGCCCCGACGAACGGGGTGTCGCTCAGCTCCGGGTTGTTCGGGTAGCGCTCCGCCAGGCGGTAGTAGCCGTCCTGCCCGAGCAGCCAGCCAGACCAGGTCGCGACGTAGGTCACGAGCATCAGCACGCCCGCGGCGAGCAGCCACGGCAACTCGTCGAGCACGGCGTCGCGCCACGGCCGGCGTACCCCGGACGAGCGGCGGACGCCCACCTCCCAGAGCAGCACCAGCAACGCGAACGCCGGTACGAAGTAGAGCGCGCTCCACTTCACCGAGCAGGCGCAGCCGAGCAGCACCCCGGCCGCCAGCCGCCACCACGGCCAGTCCCGCCAGCCCGACGACGGCCGCCCGGCCCTACCCGGCTGTGTCGGGTCGAGCCCGCCCTCCAGCGCCCGGGCCCAGCGCCGCCGCCGGGCGTCCCGGTCGAGCACCAGCGCGCCGAACGCGGCGAGCACGAACAGCAGCAGGAAGATGTCGAGGATGGCCGTGCGGGACAGCACCAGGTGGTAGCCGTCGAGTGCGAGCAGCAGGCCCGCCGCGCAGCCGAGCACCGTGGAGCGGAAAATCCGCCGCCCGATCCGGACCAGCAGCAGCACCGACAGCGTGCCGGCCACCGCCGCGCCGAACCGCCAGCCGAACTCCGGCGAGGTGGTCATCAGATGACCCGGCACCGAGACGCCGCTGTCCGCGTCCTGGTAGCCGAAGGCCCACTCGCCGATGCCGATCATCCACTTGCCCAGCGGCGGATGCACCACGTACGAGGGGCCGTTGTCCTTGTAGTTCCACTCGAAGCCGCGGTCGATCAGCCCGTACGCGTCCTTGGCGTAGTAGGTCTCGTCGAAGATCTTCCCGGGCGGGAAACTGAGCCCCACGAAGCGCAGGATGGCGGCGATGGCCACCACCACCGCTGTCGCCAGCCACGCCTGACCTCGGCCGATGCGGTCGTCGACCGTGGCGAGCCGGCGCCGCACGGCGGCGGGGAGCCCGCGCCCGGCGCCGTCGCCCCGGTCGGTGGTGGAAGGGTCCGGGTTCGCGCTCTGTGCTGTCGACGCACTCGTCACCCGGCGATCGTAGGCTGCGAGGGTGCCCGGTGGCGTCCGTCGTCTCCGAAATTGGTACGACCGTCGATGAAGGAGCGCACGCCGTGGGGGAAATGTCCGAGGTAGGGCGGCTCGTGTTGCTCGGCGCGCCGCTCGGCAACCCGGCCGACGCGTCCGCCCGGTTCCGCGAGGTGCTGGCCGTCGCCGACGTGGTCGCCGCTGAGGACACCCGGCGGCTCACCCGGCTGGCCCGCGACCTGGACGTGACGGTGCCCGGCCGGATCGTCTCGTACTTCGAGGGCAACGAGGAACGGCGTACCCCCGAACTGGCCGAGGTGCTCACCGCCGGCTACACGGTCGCGCTGGTCACCGACGGCGGCATGCCGAGCGTCTCCGACCCCGGATACCGGCTGGTCCGGGCCGCGCTGGACGCCGGGGTGCCGGTCACCGCGGCGCCCGGGCCGAGCGCTGTGACCACCGCGCTGGCGCTGTCCGGGCTGCCCTGCGACCGGTTCTGCTTCGAGGGCTTCCTGCCGCGTACCCCCGGCGCCCGCCGCTCCCGGCTGCGCGCGCTCGCCGCCGAGGACCGCACGCTGGTGTTCTTCGAGGCGCCGCACCGCATCACCGGGGCGCTCGCCGACCTGGCCGAGGCGTTCGGCAGGGACCGTCCAGCCGCGCTCTGCCGTGAGCTGACCAAGACCTACGAGGAGGTCGTCCGCCGGCCGCTCGGCGAGTTGGCCGAGTGGGCCGCCGAGGGCGACCCCCGGGGCGAGATCACGCTCGTCGTGGCCGGTGCCCCGGCCACGCCCGCGGTCCGGCCGGACGACGAGACGCTGCGCGCCGCGGTGGCCGAGCGCGAGGCGGCCGGGTTGTCCCGCCGGGACGCGATCACCGAGGTCGCCACCGCGTACGGGCTGCGGCGGCGGGAGGTGTACGCGGTGGTGCACAGCTGAGGCGCCGGGCACCTCACCAGGTGGCGGCCAGGAAACCCAGAGTGATCAACGCCGGCCCGGCCAGCGCCAGGCCGACCGCCCAGCGCCGCTGCCGTTCCTCCGCGAGCCGGGTCGCCCCGGTCCACCTGGCGATCCCGGCGGCGCAGCCGGCCACCAGGGCCAACCCCAGCAGCCAGCGCAGGTGCCGTCCGGCGCCGGTGTCCGCGTAGGCGGTGGACCCGGCCGGCCCGGTCATCCGCGCGCGCAGCGAGCTGCCGGTGTCGGTGCGGCCGGCCGGCACACCGCTGACGCGTACCCCGTGGGCCTGGAACCGGTCCCCGTCGGCGGAGAAGATGCCCCGGCAGCGCTGGGTGAGCCCGCCGCCCGCGCACTGCGTGATCATCACGGTGCCGCCGGTCGAGTGCCCCACCGCCAGCCAGAACGGCCCGGCGCTCACCCAGGCGAAGAACGCGGCGAGCAGGCTCAGCGTCAGCAGTACGGCCAGCCCGGCGGGCGGGCTCGGCGGCACGGCCGGGCGGGCGCGTTCCCGCCGCGCGGGCGCCCGCCCGGGGCGTGGGCCCGGCTCGTCGCGCAGCGGCGTGCCGTCCCAGTGCACCTCCTCGATCGGCGCCCAGCCGCCGGACGGGGCGGCCTCGCGCTGCCAGCGCGGCTGGCGTACCGGCACCCGGTTCGGCACCGCGTCCACCGGCGCTCCGGTGGTCGGCTCCACCTCCACCGGCGGGTCCGCCGGGTCGAGCCGGGGCTGCGGGGCGACGGGCCCGCCGGGCGGCGTGGGCCGCGCCGCACGCCGGGTGGCGGCCGCCGACGGCTCGGGCGCCGCTGGTCTGCTGGTCACGATGTTCATTTCACACCGGTACGTCTGGCTTGTTGGGCAGCTCACGCCGCGTGTCGGCGACAAATCGGACGTACGGTCGGAGCGCACACCCCATTGGTTCGCGGCGCACCCACGGCAATCACTAGGCTTGCTGCTCATGAGTCACGTTCTCGCCGCGGTCGCCTGGCCCTACGCCAACGGCCCGCGCCACATCGGCCACGTATCCGGATTCGGCGTTCCCTCCGACGTCTTCTCCCGGTACATGCGGATGGCCGGCCACGACGTGCTCATGGTCTCCGGCACCGACGAACACGGCACCCCGATCCAGGTGCAGGCCGACGCCGAGGGGGTCACCCCGCGCGAGCTGGCCGACCGCTACAACCGGGTGATCGCCGAGGACCTGCGGGCGCTGGGCCTGTCGTACGACCTGTTCACCCGCACCACCACGCGCAACCACTACGCCGTGGTGCAGGAGTTGTTCACCGGCCTGCACCGCAACGGCTACATCGTCCCGAAGGTCACCACCGGGGCGATCTCCCCGTCCACCGGCCGCACGCTGCCCGACCGCTACATCGAGGGCACCTGCCCGATCTGCGGCTACGACAGCGCGCGCGGCGACCAGTGCGACAACTGCGGCAACCAGCTCGACCCGGTCGACCTGATCGACCCCAAGTCGAAGATCAACGGAGAGACGCCGGAGTTCGTCGAGACCGAGCACTTCTTCCTCGACCTGCCCGCCCTGGCCGACGCGCTGCGGCAGTGGCTGGACACCCGCGAGGGCTGGCGCCCGAACGTGCTGCGGTTCTCCCGCAACCTGCTCGACGACCTCCAGCCCCGGGCCATCACCCGCGACCTGGAGTGGGGCGTGCCGATCCCGCTCGACGACTGGCGCGACCGCCCGGACAAGCGGATTTACGTGTGGTTCGACGCGGTCATCGGCTACCTGTCCGCGTCCATCGAGTGGGCCCGCCGCACCGGCGACCCGGAGGCGTGGCGCAAGTATTGGAATCCAACGGACGGCGAGGGCTCCGCCGTCTCTGCCAGCGGAGCTGGCGGTGATGCCCGCTCCTACTACTTCATGGGCAAGGACAACATCGTCTTCCACTCGGTGATCTGGCCGGCGCTGCTCGGCGGCTACTCCGGTGCGGGCGCCCGCGACGGCGAGCCGGGCGAGCTGGGCCGGCTCAACCTGCCCACCGAGGTCGTCTCCAGCGAATACCTGACCATGGAGGGACGCAAGTTCTCCTCCTCCCGCAAGGTGGTCATCTACGTCCGGGACTTCCTGGAGCGCTACGACGCCGACGCGCTGCGCTACTTCATCGCGGTGGCCGGCCCGGAGAGCAACGACACCGACTTCACCTGGGCCGAGTTCCTGCGCCGCAACAACGACGAACTGGTCGCCGGCTGGGGCAACCTCGTCAACCGGTCCGTCTCGATGGCCGCGAAGAACTTCGGCGCCATCCCGCCGGTCGACCCGGCCGGGCTCACCGAGGCCGACCAGGCGCTGCTGGACACCGCGAAGGCGGGCTTCACGGTGGTCGGCGACCTGATCGCCCGGCACCGGCAGAAGCAGGCCATCGGCGAGGCCATGAAGGTCGTCGCCGAGGCCAACAAGTACCTCTCCGAGCAGGCGCCGTGGAAGCTCAAGGGCGAGGACGACAAGCCCCGGATGGGCACCATCCTGCACGTCGCGCTCCAGGTCGTCAGCGACGCCAACACGCTGCTGACCCCGTTCCTGCCGCACTCCGCCCAGAAGATCCACGAGCTGCTCGGCGGCACCGGCGTGCACGCGCCGATGCCCGTCATCGAGGAGGTCGACGACCTCGACGGCGGGCCGTCGTACCCGGTGCTGACCGGTGACTACACGGTCGGGGCGCGCTGGGAGTCCGTACCCCTGGAGGTGGGCCGGCCGCTCGCGGCGCCGAAGCCGGTGTTCCGCAAGCTCGACCCGTCCATCGTCGAGGAGGAGCTGGCCCGCCTGGCCGGCTGACCACGCACGCGTGACCGCGGCCCCGGGGATCTCCCCGGGGCCGCGGTCGTCCGCCAGGTCAGGCGGTCGCCATGCTCGGCTTGCCGATGAACTCCATGATGGCCTTGTTGACCTCGGTGGGATGGGTCCACGGCGTGCCGTGCGGCGCGCCCTTCAGCGTGACCAGCTTGGCGTCGGACAGCATGTTCACCAGCCGCTGGCCCGTCACCGGGTACGGCAGCACGTTGTCCTTGTCGCCCTGGATGATCAGCACCGGCACGTCGATGTTCGGCAGGTCGGCGCGGAAGTCGGTCTGCCAGGCGTCCACCGAGTCGTGGGTGCCCTTGGCCGACGCCTGCGCGCCGATCTGCCAGTGCGCGTGGTACGCCTCGTCGCTGACCAGCTTCCCCCGGTTCTCGCTGGCGTTGAAGAACGCGTCGCAGAACTGGGTCAGGTAGGCGAACCGGTCCTGGATGATCGCCTTCTGGAACCCCTCGAACATGCTCTTGTCGACGCCCTCCGGATCCTCGGGCGCCTTCAGCAGGTACGGGGCCAACGGGGCCATCATGACCGCCCGGTCCACCCGGTCCGACCCGTACGCGCCCAGGTAGCGGGTCACCTCGCCGGTGCCCATGGAGTGCCCGACCAGGATCGTGTTGCGCAGGTCCAGCTCGGTCATCAGCACGTCCAGGTCGGCGGCGAACGTGTCGTAGTCGTAGCCCATGGCCGGCTGCGCGGAGTTGCCGAACCCGCGCCGGTCGTACGTGATCACCCGGTATCCGGCGTTCAGCAGCGGACCGCTCATCTTCTCCCAGGTCGCCCCGTTGAACGGGAAACCGTGGATCAGCACGATCGGCTGACCGGAACCGTGATCCTCGTAGTACAGGTCGATGGGTGCGGAGTTCTCCGTACCGACGGTGACGAAAGGCATGTCGGGATTCCCCCTCGCGCGGGCTTCTCGGACGCCCCACGCCTTCCCCAGCCGCCCCCGTCTATTCGTGCCCGGCCGGATAGGGCAGATCCACCACCCGGTCGTCGGTCAGCTCGGCGCCGGGCGCCCAGACCTCGTAGACACCCCGTTCCAGACAGTGCGCGCCGGTCGCGGCCACCGCGTCCGGATCCGGGCGGCGCAGCCGCAGCCGCAGCCAGCCGCCCTCCTCCCGCAGCACCAGGCACGGCACCCCGCGCCAGGCCGCCGTGCGCAGCCGCCGGGCCGCCGCTTCCACCGGATACCGGGCGGCCCGGGTCATCGCCAGCACCCGGAACCCGCCCGGCTGGTCGGCCACCGCCTCGTACTCCGAACCCGCGTACGTGCCGACGAGCCGGGTGGACAGCGGCGTCTCGCCGGTCGGCACGTACTCCTGGTCGGCGGCCAGACCGGGCACCGCGGCGAGCAGGTGCCGCCACTGCGGCCCGGCCAGGCGCAGCCAGCCCCGCTGCTCCGCCTGGTAGGTGTAGAGCACCACCTCCACCGCCTCGGCTGGATAGGCGAGCAGCGTCGCGTTCGCCGGCATCGGCAGGTCGGCGAACTCCCGGGTGACGAACTCCGGTACGAGCTGCCCGTTGCTCGGCACGAACCCGGTGCCCAGCACCGGCGGCCCCTGCCGGTCCCGGGGCGGCAACGCCATGAGGCCCCGGTGCGCCGCGCCCACCGGCATCTCGTAGTCGGCCGGGTCGGCGGCCCGCCAGCGCAGCGCGTACGCCACGTCGCCGCCCTCGGAGTCGCCCCGCAGCACCGCCATCCCGGCCGGCGTCCGCAGGTGCGCCACGTCGTGCTCCCGGTAGCAGAAGCCGTGCGGCAGCACGCCGCGCACGTGGCCGGCGAGCTGCCGGGCGGAGAGCACCTTCACCATCCGGGTGCCGGGCCGGATCACCGCCGACGCCCGTACCGCGGCGAGCGCCGGGTCGGCCGCCGCACCGGGCTGCTGGCTGAGCCGGTGCACGTACGCCCAGCCCCGGTCCCGGTGCAGCGGCATCAGCAGCGGCGCGTCCGTCTCGTCGCCCGGCCCGGTCGCGCCGTGCACCGCGTCCACCTCGGTCGCGTGCACGAACCGGCGCCACGGGTAGCCGCCACCGGGCCGGGGACACCACTCGAAGCCGGGCGCCTCGTCGGCGCTGAACAACTCGTACGCCGCGCCCCGGGCGATCTCCTCGGCCGGGTGCACCCGGCCGCCGTACGTCACGCGCAACCCGGCCCGGTCGGAGGCGGGCCCGCCGGCCTGGTCGGTGACGGTCACTCCAGGACGCTAAGCCCGCCGGATGTGGGGCACGTGAACAGCCGGTGGCGGTCCGGGAACGCCGCACCGGGCCGGTGTGTGATGCTGGCCGCGATGACCGAGCAGACCGAGACCCGCAAGCAGCGCGCCGCCCGCCGGGCCGGGGAGTTCCCGCCCGCCCCCGAGCCGCTGCCCGTGCCCGTGCTGGACAGCCACACCCACCTCGACATCACCGTCGGCGAGTTCGGCACGCCTCCCGGCGGCAGCCCCGGCGACGACCCGGTGGCGGCCGCGATCGACGTCGCCGCCCGGGCCGGCGTGGACCGGCTCGTCCAGGTCGGGGTGGACGTCGGCTCGTCCCGGTGGAGCGCCGACGTCGCCGACCGGTACGCCCCGGTGCTCGCCACGGTCGCGCTGCACCCGAACGAGGCGCCCCGGCTGGCCGACCTGGACGAGGCGCTGCGCGAGATCGAGACGCTCGCCGGGCGGGACCGCGTCCGGGGCGTGGGCGAGACCGGCATGGACTTCTTCCGTACCGGCGACGAGGGGCGGGCCGCGCAGGAGGAGAGCTTCCGGGCGCACATCGCCATCGCGAAGCGGCACGGCAAGGCGCTCGTCATCCACGACCGGGACGCACACGCCGACGTGCTGCGCGTCGTCGACGACGAGGGCTCCCCGGACACCGTGGTGATGCACTGCTTCTCCGGCGACGCCGACTTCGCCCGTGAGTGCGTCCGGCGCGGCTTCCTGCTCAGCTTCGCCGGCACCGTCACGTTCGGCAGCGCCGCCGCGCTGCGCGAGGCCGCCGCCGTCACCCCGCCGGAGCAGATGCTCGTCGAGACCGACGCGCCCTACCTCACCCCGATGCCGTACCGGGGACGGCCCAACGCGTCGTACCTGATCCCGCTGACCGTCCGCTTCCTCGCCGAGACCACCGGCACCGACCTGGACGAACTCTGCGCCACCATCTCCGCGACCGGCGACCGCGCGTTCGGGCCGTGGTGAGAGGATGCCCGGCGTGACCGGACTCCTCGGCCCGGCGGAGATCCGGGAACTCGCCGCACGCCTCGGCGTCACGCCGACCAAGAAGCTCGGCCAGAACTTCGTGCACGACCCCAACACCGTGCGCCGGATCGTTACCACCGCCGGGCTCACCCCCGACGACGTGGCGCTGGAGGTCGGCCCCGGGCTCGGCTCGCTCACGCTCGCCCTGCTCCCGGTCGCCGCGCACGTGCACGCCGTCGAACTCGACCCGGCGCTCGCCGCCGCGCTGCCGGACACCGCCGCCCGCTTCGCCGGGACGGCCGCCGAGCGGCTCACCGTCCACCCGGCCGACGCGCTGCGGGTCACCGCCGCCGACCTGGCCGACCCGGCGCCGACCGCGCTGGTGGCGAACCTGCCCTACAACGTCGCCGTGCCGGTCGTGCTTCACCTGCTCGCCGAACTGCCCACGCTGCGCCACGGCCTGGTGATGGTGCAGAAGGAGGTCGCCGACCGGCTCGTCGCCGGTCCCGGCTCCAAGGTGTACGGCATCCCGTCGGTCAAGCTCGCCTGGTACGCCCGCTCCCGCGCCGCCGGCAAGGTCCCGCCGAACGTGTTCTGGCCGGTGCCGAACGTCGACTCCGGCCTGGTCGCGTTCACCCGGCGCGAGCCGCCCCGGCCGGACGTACCCCGGCGGGCCGTCTTCGCGGTGGTCGACGCCGCGTTCGCGCAGCGCCGCAAGACGCTGCGCGCCGCCCTGGCCGGCTGGGCCGGCGGTGCCGACCGGGCCGCCGCCGCGCTCACCGCCGCCGGTGTCGACCCGGGCGCCCGGGGCGAATCGCTCACCGTCGAGCAGTTCGCCGCCATCGCCGCGTCGGCCCCGGACGCCCCCGGCGCCGAGCAGTAGGCTGGCGCCGTTGCCCGCCCCTGCGCCGAGGAGCTGACCGTGCCGAAGCCGTTCGACATCCGCCCACGTCCGGTGGAGTCCACCCGGTGACCGAGGCATGGCGACCGGAGGACGAGGACGGGCAGCGGCGCGGCGCCAGCGGGCCGGTCAAGGTGCGGGTGCCCGCCAAGGTCAACCTGCATCTCGGTGTCGGGCCGCTGCGGCGTGACGGCTACCACGAGCTGAACACCGTCTACCACGCGATCTCCATCTACGACGAGCTGACCGCCCGCCGCGGCGACACGCTCACCCTCACCATGGAGGGCGAGGGCGCCGGAGAGCTGGCGCTGGACGACACCAACCTGGCGCTGCGCGCCGCGCACGCGCTCGCCGGCTACGCGGGCGTCGCCCCGCACGCCCGGCTGCACCTGCGCAAGCAGATCCCGCTCGCCGGCGGGCTCGCCGGTGGCAGCGCCGACGCCGCCGCCGCGCTGGTCGCCTGCGACACGCTCTGGGGCACCGGGCTGTCCCGCGACGAACTGGCCGGCATCGCCGCCGACCTCGGCTCTGACGTGCCGTTCCTCATCCACGGCGGCACCGCGCTCGGCACCGGCCGGGGCGAGGCGGTCAGCCCGGTGCTGGCCCGCCCCACCTCCTGGCACTGGGTGGTGGCGATCGCCGACGCCGGCCTGTCCACCCCGGCCGCGTACCGGGAACTGGACCGGCTGCGCGACGCCGGAACCGCCGGCACGCCGCTGGGCAGCACCGACGCGCTGCTCGCCGCGCTGCGCCAGCGCGACCCGCGGGTGCTCGCCGCCACACTCGGCAACGACCTCCAGGACGCCGCGCTGACCATGCGCCCGTCGCTGGCCGAGACGCTCAAGGCCGGCGAGGCGGCCGGCGCGCTCGCCGGCATCGTCTCCGGCTCCGGTCCCACCTGCGTCTTCCTCGCCACCGGCGGGGCCGACGCCGTCCGGATCGCCGCCGAGATCACCGCCGCCGGGGTGTGCCGGGAGGCCCGCGTCGCGCACGGCCCGGTCGCCGGCGCCCGCGTCGTCTGACGCCCCGTACCCTTGACTCAGGCGTCCCGGGCCCCCGGGACGCCTGAGTCGTGAAGGGTGGGTCAGTGGCCAACATCGTCAACCTGGACCGGGTGTCCAAGGGGTACGGCGCCGCGGGGCCGCTGCTCACCGACGTCTCGCTCGGCCTCGACGACGCCGACCGGGTCGGCGTCGTCGGCCTCAACGGCGCCGGCAAGTCGACGCTGCTGCGGCTGCTCACCCGCACCGAGGAACCCGACGACGGCCGCGTCACCCACCGCCGCGACCTGCGGGTGGCCTGGCTGCCGCAGCGCCTGGACCTGGCCCCCGACCTCACCGTGCGGGACGTGGTGCTCGGCACCGCCTGGCTCGGCGAGAGCATGGGCGCCGAGCACGAGTGGGCCGGCGACGCGGGTGTGCGCGCCATCCTCGACGGCCTCGGCATGCCCCACCTCGGCCTGGACACGCCGGTCGGCCCGATGTCCGGCGGGGAACGCCGCCGCGTCGCGCTCGCCGCCCTGCTGGTCCGCGACGCCGACCTGCTCGTCCTCGACGAGCCCACCAACCACCTGGACGTCGGCGGCGTCGACTGGCTGGCCCGGCACCTGGTCACCCGCAAGGGCGCGCTCGTGGTGGTCACCCACGACCGCTGGTTCCTCGACGCCGTCTGCACCAGCACCTGGGAGGTCGCCGACCAGACCGTCCGGGCGTACGAGGGCGGCTTCGCCGCGTGGACGCTGGCCCGCGTCGAGCGGCAACGCGTCGCCGCCGCCACCGAGGCCCGCCGGCAGAACCTGCTCCGCAAGGAGATCGCGTGGCTGCGCCGCGGCGCGCCGGCGCGTACCTCCAAGCCCAAGTTCCGTATCGACGCGGCCAACGCGCTCATCGCCGACGTGCCGGAACCCCGCGACACCACGTCGCTGCAACGGCTCGCCACCGCCCGCCTCGGCAAGCAGGTGTACGACCTCGAACACGTCCGGCTGCACGCCGGCCCGAAGGAGATCCTGCACGACACCACATGGCAGGTCGGCCCCGGCGACCGGGTCGCGATCCTCGGCCGCAACGGCGCCGGCAAGACCACCCTGCTGCGGATGCTCGCCGGAGTGACCGGCCCCGACAGCGGGCGCTTCGCCGCCGGGCAGACCGTCCGGCCCGCGTTCCTGTCCCAGGAACTCGCCGAACTCCCCGGCCACCTGCGTGTGCTGGAAGCGGTCGAGGAGGTCGCCCGCCGGGTGCAGTTCGGCGACCGGGAGATCAGCGCCTCCCAGCTCGCCGAGATCTTCGGCTTCGACGACAGGCGGCTCTGGACCCCGGTGAGCGATCTGTCCGGCGGCGAGCGCCGGCGCCTGCAGATGCTGCGGCTGCTCGCCGGGGAACCCAACGTGCTCCTGCTCGACGAACCCACCAACGACCTGGACACCGACACGCTCGCCGCGCTGGAGGACCTGCTCGACTCGTGGCCCGGCACGATCGTGGTGGCCAGCCACGACCGTTACCTGATCGAGCGGGTCACCGACGTCGCGTACGGCATGTTCGGTGACGGCCGGCTGGTGCACCTGCCCGGCGGCGTCGACGAGTACCTGGCCCGCGCCGCCGCGGCCGGCGGCCCGGCGCCCGCCGACCTCACCCCGGCCACGGCGGCCCCGGCGCGCGAGGGCATGTCCGCCGCCGAGGTACGCGTCGCGAAGAAGGAACTCAACCGGCTGGAACGGCAGATCGCCAAGCTCGAACAGAAGGAGGCGGGCCTGCACGAGCAGCTCGCCGCGAACGCCACCGACTACGCCCGGGTCGCCGAGCTGGACGCCCAGCTCAAGGAGGTGCGGGCCGAGCGGGACCGCACCGAGGAGACCTGGCTGGCTCTCGCCGAGGAGCTTCCGGCCGGCTGACCTGCCGCCGGGGTGGGGGGTGTGCGGCGTCACTGACCGGCGTACGGGACAATCACCGGTGGAACCCTCGTCCGAACGGTCTTTTGGAGACGCAGAGATGGCCCACACCCCCGTCAACCACCCCGCGCGGCCGATCTACCGGGCGATCGGCGGGATCGTTGGTCTGTACTTCGTCGTCTTCGGCGGCCTCGGCATCATTGCCAGCGCCGGCAACGACTTCCTCGCCCAGGACGACACCAAGGTTCTGGGCCAGGGCACCAACATGGCGTTCTCGCTGCTGTCGGTGCTGGTCGGCGTCGTGATCCTGGTCGGCACCGCGATCGGCCGCAACCTCGACGTGGCGATCAACCAGTGGCTGGCCTACACGCTGATGGTGATCGGCCTGGCCGCGTTGGCGTTCCTGCAGACCGACGCCAACATCTTCAACTTCTCGATCATGACCGACGTCGTGGTCCTGACCCTGGCGCTGGTGCTCCTGATGGTCGGCATGTACGGCAAGGTCGGCTCCGACGACGAGCACGAGGCCTGGCAGAAGGCCCGCCTGGTGCTCTGATCCCGCCTCTTACCGAAGGCCCGGCGCAGCGCGCCGGGCCTTCGGTGTTTTCCGGACGTGAGCGGACACCGCAGGCGACAATTGCCCCGAATCAGTCACACGGCTGGAGGGCATCATGGCGCACTTCCCGGTGAACCACCCCGCGCGGCCGCTCTACCGGGTGCTGTCCGGGCTCATCGGCCTCTACATCCTGGTCTTCGGCGTCTTCGGCGTCTTCCAGACCTGGGGCGAAGGACTGTTCGGCCGGGACAGCGACTGGGCTCTCGGCCTGCGTACCAACCTGGCGTTCTCGCTGGTCTCGGTGGTCTTCGGCGCGGTCCTGCTGGTCGGCGCGTCCCGCCGCGACAACCTCGGCCACTACATGAACCTCACCGCCGGGGCGGTCTTCCTGGTCACCGGCATCCTGATGATGTCCGTGCTCCAGACCTCCGCGAACTTCCTCAACTTCTCGATGTCGACAGTCATCGTGTCGCTGCTGTTCGGGCTGGTCCTGCTCGCCACCGGCCTGTACGACAAGGTCGGCACACCTGAGCACGCCGAGGAGGAACGGCAGCGCCGCTACCACCCCATCGGCGAGCGCTGAGCGCGGCTGCCGTCGCGTGGCGGAGCGGCGTCAGCCCCGGGGGATCGGCCCCGGCTTCGACTCCAGGTGCGACAACCCGTTCCAGGCCAGGTTCACCAGGTGTGCCGCCACCGTCTCCTTGCGCGGCTCGCGCACCTCCAGCCACCAGCGGCCGGTCAGCGCCACCATGCCCACCAGCGCCTGGGAGTACAGCTCCGCCAGCTTCGGGTCGTACCCCCGGATGGAGAACTCGCCCGCCAGGATGTGCTCCACCTGGTGCGCCACGTCGTTCATCACGCTGCTGAAGTTGCCCGTCGCCGACATCAGCGGCGACTCCCGGACCAGCACCCGGAACCCGCTGGTCTCCTCCTCGATGTAGGTCAGCAGCGTCAGCGCGGCCTGCTCCAGCAGCTCCCGCGGGTTGCCCGCGGTCAACGCCGTGGTGATCCGGTCCAGCAGGGCGCGGACCTCCCGGTCCACCACCACCGCGTAGAGCCCCTCCTTGCCACCGAAGTGCTCGTAGACCACCGGCTTGGAGACCTTGGCGCGCGCCGCCACCTCCTCGATCGAGGTCGCGTCGAAACCGCGCTCGGCGAAGATCTGCCGGGCGATCGAGATCAGCTGCTCGCGCCGCTGCGTCGCGGACATCCGCACCCGGGAGGGCTTCGCCGCCGGCGCGGGCCGCCGACGGGCGCGTTCGCTGCCGGAAACGTCGGTCACCCGTCCATCCTGCCAGGCGCGACGCTCGCGGTCAGACCGGCCGCTGTCGTACGCGCGTTCTAATGTGTGCCCGTGACCGACCCCCTCGCCGCCCAGGCGCGGCGCCTACGTGTGGACGAGCAGCTCTCCGTCGCCGAGATCCGGGCTCGCCTGGGCATCGGCCGCGACCGGGTGTACGCGCTGCTGCGCGGCATCCCGCCGCCGGAGTGGACCCGCCGGCCGCGAGCCCGGGACGACGCCCGTGTCGAGGCCCTGCGGCTGCGCGCGGCGGGCCGGTCGGTCAACGAGATCGCGGCGCGCCTCGGGGTGGCGAAGTCGACCGCCTACCAGTGGGTGCGGCACCTGCCGCTGGACCCGGACGATGAGACGGCCGAGCGGCGCCGCGAGCACTCGAAGGCGATGACGGAGGCGCGCTGGAGCGCGTACCGGGAGGCGCGGGACGCCGCCCAGGCCGCAGAGCAGGCCCGCGCCGCCGGTGTGGTCGGCGGTCTCGGCGAGCGGGATCTGCTGATGCTGGGCGCCGCGATCTACTGGTGTGAGGGAGCCAAGTCCAAGCCCTGGCGGCCCCAGGGCCGGTTGGAGTTCGTCAACAGCGATCCCGGGCTGCTCGCCCTGTTCCTCGCGTTCCTGGCCTCCTGCGGGATCGGACGCGACGTGCCGGCCTATCGGCTCCTGATCCACGAGTCCGCCGATGTCCCTGCGGCGGAACGCTGGTGGGTGGAACGGCTGGCCCTTCCGCCGGAGCGGTTCGGCCGGGCGACCCTCAAACGGCACAACCCGGCGACGGTACGGCGGAACAACGGCGCGGACTACCGCGGCTGTTTGGTGATCACCGTTCCGCGCAGCCGGTGGCTCTACTGGCGCATCGAGGGCGTGATGGCCGGGGTCGGGCGCGCGGTGGAACAGGAGCGAGATGGGTGATCAGCCGGATGCCACCGGCGGCCGCGGTCGGCGTGGGGCGCTGAAGGGCGCCGCAAATCGGCTGCGCGAGGAGGGCTGGCACGAAGAGCAAACCGGGCAACCCCCGTTACGACCTGACGTTCACCAACAGCGACATCCGCCTGGTGGAACTGTTCGTCCGCTTCGTCGAGACGACAGGGCGAAGCCGCCATGGGCTGAGATATCGCGTGGCCATCCACGAAGACGTTGAAGAGACACCATCCCCGGACCACGCGGACCGACGTCGGGGCGGAGTACCGGATGTCTCGTCGTGAGAGTGCCGCGCTCGCGCGACCTGTACCTGTGGATGACCGGCGCGGTGGAGGGCATGGTCGCGGCGTCTGCCCCCGATCCGAGACCTCCGGAGGCGGACGGCACCCGCTAAGCTGTCTGCGTCCCTTCGGCCGTGGTGTAACTGGCAACACCCAAGATTTTGGTTCTTGTGTTTCAGGTTCGAATCCTGGCGGCCGAGCAAATCCAGGTATAGGTGTCCTTCTTGGGGTACGCGGCAACCTGCGGGCTGCTCTGGTTAGCATGACCGCGAGACTGTCGCCGTCCCGACGGGAGAGCCACGTCGTGTCCCAGCCCCACCTCCGCACCGTTGTCGTGCTCGCCGCCGGTGAGGGCAAGCGGATGAAGTCGTCCCTGCCCAAGGTTCTGCACCCGCTGCTCGGCCGTACCCTGCTCGGTCACGTCCTCGCCGCGGCCGGCCCGCTGGGCGCGGACCGCACCGTGGTCGTGGTCGGCCACGGCGCCGACCAGGTCCGGGAGCACCTGTCCGAGGTCGCCCCCGGCGCCACGCCGGTGCTCCAGGAGCGCCAGCTCGGCACCGGGCACGCGGTCCGCATCGCGCTGGACGCGGTGCCGGACGCCTCCGGCACCGTCGTGGTGATCAACGGGGACGTGCCGCTGCTGCGGCCGGAGACGGTCCAGGCGCTCGTCGAGGCGCACGAGGAGGCCGCCGCGGCGGCCACGGTGCTCGCCGCCGAGGTGCCGGACCCGACCGGCCTGGGCCGGATCGTGCGGGACGTGCAAGGGCAGCTGGAGCAGATTGTCGAGGAGCGCGACGCCACCCCCCAGCAGCGCGCGCTGCGCGAGATCAACGCGGGCATCTACGCGTTCGACGCGGCTCGCCTGCGGGAGGCGCTGGGCAAGCTCTCCACCGACAACGACCAGGGCGAGGAGTACCTGACCGACGTCTTCGCGTTGCTGCGCGACGCGGGGGAGCCGGTGGCTGTGCACTGCGCCGCCGACCACGTGGAGACGCTCGGCTGCAACGACCGGGTCGAGCTGGCCGCGCTGCGCGGGCTGCTGCGCGACCGGGTGAACGAGAGCTGGATGCGTACCGGGGTCAGCATCCTCGACCCCCACACCACCTGGATCGACGTGACGGTGACCGTCGAGCGGGACGCGGTGATCGACCAGAACACGCAGCTCCAGGGCGCCACGACGGTCGGCGAGGGCGCGCTCGTCGGCCCCGACACCACGCTCGTCGACACGGTGGTGGGCGCGGGCGCGAGCATCGTGCGCAGCCACGCGCTCGGCGCCGAGGTGGGCCCGCAGGCGAGCGTCGGCCCGTACGCGTACCTGCGGCCGGAGTCGCGGCTGGGCCGCAAGGCGAAGGTCGGCACGTTCGTGGAGACCAAGAAGGCGTCGATCGGTGACGGGTCGAAGGTGCCGCACCTGTCGTACGTGGGCGACGCGACGATCGGCGAGCACAGCAACATCGGCGCGGCGACCGTCTTCGTCAACTACGACGGGGTACGCAAGCACCACACCACCATCGGCAGTCACGCGCGTACCGGAGCGGACAACATGTTCGTGGCGCCGGTGCGGGTGGGCGACGGCGCGTACACCGCTGCGGGTTCCGTGATCACCGGTGACGTGCCGCCGGGCGCGATGGCGGTGGCGCGTGGTCAGCAGCGCAACGTGGAGGGCTGGGTGCTGCGCAAGCGGGCCGGCACGGACGCCGCGGAGGCGGCGCGGCGGGCCGGTGAGGGTGCGTCGGACACGGGCGGCGCCGCAAGCGAAGGTGACTGACTCCACGGCGATCGCCGGGCCGTGGGTGGATCGCTGAACCGGGGGCATACTGCAACCGAACAGTCCCCGGCCCACCGCCGCCGGGCACCACCGACATACGGGAGCAGACGGGCCCATGGGCAGCATCGTCGCCGAGAACCGCAAGAGCCTGATGCTCTTCTCCGGGAGGGGTTTTCCGGAGCTGGCCAAGGAGATCGGTGAGGTGCTCGGCGTCGCGCCGACGCCGGCCGACGCGTACGACTTCGCCAACGGCGAGATCTTCGTCCGGTACAAGGACTCGGTCCGTGGTTCGGACGCCTTCGTGGTGCAGTCCGTGACACACGGCGTGAACACCTGGGTCATGGAGACCCTGATCATGGTCGACGCGCTGAAGCGTGGTTCGGCCAAGCGGATCACAGTGGTGTTGCCGTTCTACCCGTACGCGCGGCAGGACAAGAAGCACCGCGGCCGGGAGCCGATCTCGGCGCGGCTGATCGCCGACCTGCTCAAGACGGCGGGTGCGAACCGGATCCTGACCGTGGACCTGCACACCGCGCAGATCCAGGGCTTCTTCGACGGCCCGGTGGACCACCTGTTCGCGATGGACGTGCTGGCCGAGTACGTGGAGCACAAGTACGCGGGCCGGCCGATGACGGTGGTCGCGCCGGACTCTGGCCGGGTACGTGTGGCCGAGCGGTGGACGGACCGGCTGGGCGGTTGCCCGCTGGCGTTCATCCACAAGACCCGCGATCCGCTCAAGCCGAACCAGGTGGTGGCGAACCGGGTGGTCGGTGAGGTCGAGGGCCGGGTGTGCCTGATCGTGGACGACATGATCGACACCGGCGGCACGATCACCAAGGCGGCTGACATCCTCAAGGAGCAGGGCGCGGCGGAGATCGTGGTCGCCTCGACCCACGCGCTGCTGTCCGACCCGGCGACGGAGCGGCTGAAGAACAGCCCGATCAGCGAGGTCGTGGTGACGAACACGCTGCCGCTGCCGTCGGAGAAGCAACTGGACAAGCTGACCGTGCTGTCGATCGCCCCGCTGCTGGCCCGGGCGATCCGGGAGGTCTTCGACGACGGGTCGGTGACCACCCTGTTCGGTGGCCTGAGCTGAGCACGCCGGTCCGGTCGCCGGGGAGTTCTCCGGCGACCGGGCCGATGCCCTGCGGAACCGGCCCGGCGGTGATAACGGGGGACTGCCGGAGAGCCGGGAATTCCCTCGGGTAGACTGGTGCGGTTGCCACGGCGAGGGTGCCCGGCGGGCTGCTGACAAGCACCGCACGGAGGCGCCGTCATCGACGCGGTGCTCCGGGCGGTCGTTCATGACCCTAGCCCCAGCGAGCCCCTCGCCCCAGCACCGCCAGACGACAAGCCGCCGCAGCGAAGCATCAGGAGTTTCCCCGTGTCCGAGGTAAAGATCAGCGCCGAGCCCCGTACCGAGTTCGGCAAGGGTGGTGCCCGTCGTACCCGCCGGGCCGGCAAGGTGCCCGCCGTGCTGTACGGCCACGGCGAGAAGCCCAAGCACATCGCGCTCCCGTCGCGGGAGTTCGCCGCCGCGATCCGTAAGGGCGGTGCGAACCAGCTCTTCGCGATCGAGGTCAGCGACGGCACCCAGGTGCTGGCGCTGCCGAAGGCGATCCAGCGTGACCCGATCAAGGACACCTTCGAGCACGTGGACCTGCTGCTGGTCCGCCGGGGCGAGAAGGTCACCGTCGAGGTTCCGGTCCAGCTGACCGGTGAGGCCGCGAAGGACACCCTGATCGTGCACGACCACGACACGCTGTCGGTGACCGCCGACGCGACCAAGGTGCCGGACCACCTGGAGGCGTCGATCGAGGGCGCCGAGCCGGGCACCACGATCACCGCTGCCGACGTCGAGCTGCCGTCCGGCGTCGAGCTGGCCACCGACGAGGAGACCGCTGTCGCCTCGGTGACCGCCGCTCCGACCGCCGAGCAGCTCGAGGCCACCCTCCCCGAGGTCGAGGAGGCCGCCGAGGAGGCCGAGGCCGAGGTCGGCGAGGAGACCGCCGAGGGTGCCGAGGGCGCTCCGGCCGCCGAGGGCGAGGAGGCCCAGGCCGAGGCGAAGACCGAGGCCTGACCGGTCCGCAAGGCTGTGCGACAGGCGTCCCCGGTTCCCGGGGGCGCCTGTCGGCGTATCGGGACTGGTCGGGCGAGCGAGCGGGAAGGGGCGTCGGGTGACGGACGAGGCGGGGCCGTGGCTGGTGGTCGGCCTGGGCAACCCCGGCCGGGAGTACGCGAACAACCGGCACAATGTCGGGTTCATGGTGGCGGACCTGCTGGCGGCCCGGGTGGGCGCGAAGTTCGGGCGGCACAAGCGCGCGATGGCCGAGGCCGCCGAGGGGCGGCTGGGGTTCGGCGGTCCGAAGCTGGTGCTGCTGAAGCCGTTGACGTACATGAACCTCTCCGGTGGTCCGGTGGCCGGGCTGGCGCAGTTCCACAAGATCCCGCCGGCGCGCGTGATCGCGGTGCACGACGAGCTGGACATCCCGTACGGGCAGGTGCGGGTGAAGTGCGGCGGCGGCGAGGGCGGGCACAACGGCCTGCGCTCGATGTCGAAGTCGCTCGGCACGAAGGACTACGTACGGGTGCGGTTCGGCATCGGCCGGCCGCCGGGCCGGCAGGACCCGGCTGACTACGTACTCTCGGATTTCTCGTCGGCGGAGCGCAAGGAGCTGGAGTTCCTGGTGGACCGCGCGGCGGACGTGGTGGAGTCGGTGGTTCTCAAGGGCGTGGAGCCGACGCAGAACCTCTACCACGGGGCCTGACGGGCGGTCGGTAGTCTGCGCCTCGGGTGACGGGAGCGAAGGCGGGTGACGGGAGCAGCATGGGCAGTCCTCCGATGATCGACGGCGGGTTCGCCCGGTGGCTGGCGTCCCGGGCTGGTCAGGCGCTGACGGCCCTGCGCGCGGAGATGGGCTTCGCCGACGCGGGCGCGCTCCGGTCGGCCGGTGACAAGGTCTCGCACGACCTGATCCGGACCGAGCTGGCGAAGTGGCGGCCGGCGGACGCGGTGCTGTCGGAGGAGGACGAGGGTTCGCGGCTGGCCTGGACGGCGGAGGCGACCGACGAGGCGCTGTCGCGCCTGACCGCGGACCGGGTCTGGATCGTCGACCCGCTGGACGGCACCCGCGAGTACGCGGAGGAGGGGCGCGCGGACTGGGCGGTGCACGTGGCGCTCTGGTCGCGTAACGCGTCGACGCCGCACGGTCTGGTGGCGGGCGCGGTGGCCCTGCCGGCCCAGCACCGGGTGCTCGGCACCGACCACCCGCCGGCGTACCCGCCGATGACTGTGGAGGCGGCCACCGGGGGCGGCGCGCGGGTCATCCGGTTGGCGGCCAGCCGTAGCCGTCCGCCGGTTTTCCTGACCGACCTGGCAGAGGACGTCGGCGCTCATCTGGTTCCGATGGGCTCGGCGGGCGCGAAGATCGCCGCCGTGGTCACCGGTGAGGTCGACGCGTACATCCACGCGGGCGGTCAGTACGAGTGGGATTCGGCCGCTCCGGTCGCTGTGGCGACGGCCACCGGTCTGCATGCTTCCCGGATCGACGGTTCTGCGCTGAAATACAACGGGGCCGACCCGCGTCTACCGGATCTGCTGGTCTGCCGCAAGGATCTCGCGAGTCGGTTGCTTGCAGCGTTGCAGCGGCATTCCGGGTAACCTGAGCGTTCTTCTTCACGACTCCGACCTGAAAGGTCTGGAATCCGATGTACGGATCCGTGCGAATCGAGTTCGTGTCATGACGTCCCCCGCCGCGTACCAGGTGTCGCACCTCGACGCGCTCGAGGCGGAGAGCATCTTCGTGATGCGCGAGGTCGTCGCCGAGATGGAACGGCCGGTGCTGCTGTTCTCCGGCGGCAAGGACTCGATCGTGATGCTCCGGTTGGCCCAGAAGGCGTTCGCGCCGGCCAACATCCCCTTCCCGGTGATGCACGTGGACACCGGGCACAACTTCCCCGAGGTGCTCGACTACCGCGACCGGCGGGTGGCCGAGCTGGGCCTTCAGCTCATCGTGGCGAGCGTGCCGGAGGCGCTGAACAAGGGCCTGGTCCGCGAGTCCGCCGACGGCACGCGCAACCGGATCCAGACGCCGGTGCTGCTGGAGGCGGTGGAGAAGCACCGCTTCGACGCGCTGTTCGGCGGCGCCCGCCGCGACGAGGAGAAGGCGCGGGCCAAGGAGCGGGTGTTCAGCTTCCGCGACGAGTTCGGCCAGTGGGATCCGAAGAACCAGCGTCCGGAGCTGTGGGCGCTCTACAACGGCCGGCACCACCCGGGCGAGTCGATCCGGGTGTTCCCGCTGTCGAACTGGACCGAGCTGGACGTCTGGCACTACATCGCGCGGGAGCGGATCCCGCTGCCGTCGATCTACTACGCGCACGAGCGCGAGGTGATCGAGCGCGACGGCATGCTCTACGCGGTCAACGAGTTCTTCCGGGCCCGCGCCGGTGAGCAGCCGTTCAAGGCCCAGGTGCGGTACCGGACCGTGGGTGACGCCTCCTGCACCGCGGCGGTCAGCTCGGACGCCGACACGGTGGAGAAGGTGATCGAGGAGGTGGCCGCCACGCGGATCACCGAGCGCGGCGCGACCCGCGGTGACGACCGGGTCAGCGAGGCCGCCATGGAGGACCGCAAGCGAGAGGGCTACTTCTGATGAGCGTCGAGACCCTGGCCCCGGCCGAGAGTGAGACCGCCCGGCCGATGGACCTGCTGCGGTTCGCCACCGCGGGCAGCGTCGACGACGGCAAGTCGACGCTGATCGGCCGTCTGCTCTACGACACCAAGTCGCTGTTCAGCGACCAGCTCGCCGCCGTCGAGGCGGTCAGCGCCGCCCGGGGCGACGAGTACACCAACCTGGCGCTGCTCACCGACGGCCTGCGCGCCGAGCGGGAGCAGGGCATCACCATCGACGTGGCGTACCGCTACTTCGCCACGCCGCGGCGGAAGTTCATCATCGCCGACACCCCGGGGCACACCCAGTACACCCGGAACATGGTCACCGGCGCCTCCACCGCCGACCTGGCGCTGATCCTGGTGGACGCGCGCAAGGGCCTGGTGGAGCAGTCCCGCCGGCACGCGTTCCTCTGCTCGCTGCTGCGGGTGCCGCACCTGGTCCTGTGTGTGAACAAGATGGACCTGGTGGACTGGTCGCAGGAGGTCTACGAGCGGATCGCGGACGAGTTCACCGCGTTCGCCGCGAAGCTCGACGTGCCGGACCTGACGGTGGTGCCGGTCTCCGCGCTGCAGGGCGACAACATCGTCACCCGCTCGGAGAACATGCCGTGGTACGAGGGCCCGTCGCTGCTGCACCACCTGGAGCGGGTGCACATCGCCTCGGACCGTAACCTGGTCGACGTGCGGTTCCCGGTGCAGTACGTGATCCGGCCGCAGTCCACCACCGTCACCGACTACCGGGGTTACGCGGGTCAGGTGGCCTCGGGCGTGCTCAAGCCGGGCGACGAGGTGATGGTGCTGCCGTCGGGCTTCACCAGCCGGATCGCGGCGGTGGAGACCGCCGACGGCCCGGTGGACGAGGCGTTCCCGCCGATGTCGGTGACGGTCCGGCTGACCGACGAGCTGGACATCTCCCGCGGCGACATGATCTGCCGGCCGAACAACGCCCCGATGGCCGTGCAGGACATCGAGGCGATGGTCTGCTGGATGGACGAGACCCGGCCGTTGCAGGTCGGCGGCAGGTACGCGATCAAGCACACGACCCGCTCGGCGCGGGCGATCGTGCGCGGGCTGCACTACCGGCTGGACATCAACTCGCTGCACCGCGACGAGACGGCCGGTGAGCTGAAGCTCAACGAGATCGGCCGGGTCCGGCTGCGGACCACGGTTCCGCTGCTCGCCGACGAGTACCGCCGTAACCGCACCACCGGCGGCTTCGTGATCATCGACGAGTCGACGAACCGTACCGTCGGCGCCGGCATG
The DNA here is from genome assembly GCF_008868145.1 of Micromonospora sp. AMSO1212t. Classification (NCBI taxonomy): domain Bacteria; kingdom Bacillati; phylum Actinomycetota; class Actinomycetes; order Micromonosporales; family Micromonosporaceae; genus Micromonospora; species Micromonospora sp. AMSO1212t. Next base: position 8,892 of record NZ_WBKS01000040.1, on the reverse strand, counting down.
ATCGTCGAGGCCGGCTGACGCACGTGACGAGAAGGCCCCCGGCGCGACGCCGGGGGCCTTTCGCGGTCAGTCCAGGCGGGTGACGCCGCCGGCCGGCAGGACGGTGAGCGTGCCGGGGGCGGTGAAGCCGTCCCGGGCGTACGCGTCGGTGACGGCGGCGGCCACCGCGTCGGCGGCGCCGGCGTCGACCAGGGCGAGCACGCAGCCGCCGAAACCGCCGCCGGTCATCCGCGCGCCGTACGCCCCGGCGGACAGCGCCGCCTCGACCGCGGTGTCGATCTCCGGCACGGTGATCTCGAAGTCGTCGCGCATGGAGGCGTGCGAGGCGGTCAGCAGCGGACCGGTGTCGCGGACCCGGCCGGCGCGCAGCAACGCGACGGTGTCGAGGACCCGCTGGTTCTCGGTCACCACGTGCCGCACCCGGCGGCGGGTCTCGTCGTCGTCGAGGCGGGCCAGCGCGGCGTCGAGGTCGGCCACCGTCACGTCACGCAGTGCGCTCACCCCGAGCGTCGCGGCGGCCCGCTCACAGCTCTTGCGGCGGGCCGCGTACTCGCCGTCCGCGTGCCGGTGCGGCGCCCGGCTGTCGATCACCAGCACGGCCAGCCCGGCGCCGTCCAGGTCGAACGGGATCTGCTCGATCTCCTCGGTGCGGCAGTCGAGGAACAGGGCGTGCCCGGCCCGGCCGCGGATCACCGCGGACTGGTCCATGATCCCGGTGGGCGCGCCGACGTAGTCGTTCTCGGCCCGCTGGGCGAGCCGCGGCCACCGCCCGGCGGGCAGGTCGAGACCGCCGAGGTCGACCAGGGCGGCCAGCACCGCCGACTCGATCGCCGCGGACGAGGAGAGCCCGGAGCCGACCGGCACGTCGGAGGCGACGGCGAGCCGCGCGCCCGGCACGTCGTGGCCGTCGGCGCGCAGCGCCCACACCACCCCGGCCACGTAGGCGGCCCAGCCGTCCACCCGGCCGGGCTCGTCGGCCTCCGCCGCGCCGAACTCGACCGGCTCGTCGTCCAGCTCCGACCAGACGGTCCAGCGTCCGTCGGGGGCGGGCGCGGCGGCGACCACGGTACGCAGCGGCAGCGCGAAGGGCAGCACGAAGCCGTCGTTGTAGTCGGTGTGCTCGCCGATCAGGTTGACCCGCCCGGGAGCCGCCCAGCGGCCCGCCGGCTCGGCGCCGTACCGCTGCCGGAAGCCGGCCGTGGCGCGGTCGGCGACGTTCATGAGGGCTGTCCCGCGACGTGCTCGCGGTAGAACGCCCAGGCGTCGCCGACCATGTCGTGCAGGGTCGGCTTGGCCGGCGTCCAGCCCAGCTCGTCGCGGGCCAGCGCGGACGACGCGACCAGCTCGGCCGGGTCGCCCTCGCGGCGGGCGGCCACCTCGACCGGCACCGGGTGCCCGGTGACCTCGCGGACCACGTCGACCACCTGCCGGTTGGTGAAGCCGTTGCCGTTGCCCAGGTTGTAGATCCGGTGCCGGCCCGGGGTGGCCGCGTCCAGCGCGAGCAGGTGGGCGCGGGCCAGGTCCTCGACGTGGATGTAGTCGCGTACGCAGGTGCCGTCGACAGTGGGGTAGTCGTCGCCGAAGAGCTGGAGCTTCTCCCGCCGCCCGGCGGCCACGTCGAGCGCGATCGGGATGAGGTGGGTCTCCGGGTCGTGCCGCTCGCCGATGGCCAGCCCGTCGCGCAGGTACGCCCCGGCGACGTTGAAGTAGCGCAGCGAGACGGCGGCCAGGTCGTGCGCGATCGCCTCGGAGGTGAGCGCCATGTCGACGGCCAGCTTGGTGGCGCCGTAGGTGCTGGTGGGGGCCTTGACGGCGGTCTCCGGGATGGGCAGCTCGGTGGGGTTGCCGTAGACGGCGGCGGTGGAGGAGAAGACCATCCGGGGCACCCGGGCGGCGCGGACCGCGTCGATGAGCGCGATCGAGCCGACCGTGTTGGTGTGCCAGTACAGCTCGGGACGGATCATCGACTCGCCGGCGGCGATCAGGGCGGCGAAGTGCAGCACGCCGTCGAAGCCGGCGTCGGGGGTGAGCACCCGGGCGGCCTCGTGCACCGGCAGCTCGACGTGGGTGGCCTCGGGGGCGAGGGCTTCCCGGTGACCGGTGCGCAGGTCGTCCAGCACGGTCACCTGGTGGCCGTGGTCGAGCAGCATCCGGGTCACCACGCTGCCGATGTAGCCGGCGCCGCCGGTGACGAGCAGTTTCACGTCGGTCCTCCTGCCTGGGCCGCGTCCCGCGGCGGCCGTCCCGTGATCACCCTACGGCCGGGGGTGGTGTTGCGGCTGTCGAGTTGAATCCGCCTCTATTCCATCATAATCCTTCACGATTGAACAGATCCGAACATTGGACCGAGCGTGCGGTGGCCGCTGTCTACCATCCTTCTCATGCGGGAGGGTGGTGGTCCCGGGCCCCGGCGGAAACCGTCGGGGCGGCCCCGACGCGAACCCGGCCCGCTGGCCCGCACCGTGGCCCGTCTCGTGGTGCGCGGCGCCGACGGCGCCACCCGCCTGGTCACCGCCCTGCTCGGGGCCAGCCCCACCGCCGGCCGGGAACGGATCAGCGAGGCCGAGCTGCGTGACCTGGTCGCGGCGAACACGCTGCTCGACCCGGACGAACGGCGGATCATCGACGAGGTGCTGGTCGCCGGCGCCCGGCTCGTCCGCGAGGTGATGGTGCCCCGCACCGAGGTGGTCTTCCTCAGCGCGGCGCTCCCGCTGGCGCAGGCCCAGCGGCTGGTCCGGGCCGACCCGCACACCCGCTACCCGGTGGTCGACGGCACCCACGACGACGTGGTCGGCCTCGTGCACCTGCGGGACGTGCTGCTGCGCCCGGAGGCGGACCGGCCGCTGCTGGTCGGCGACCTGATCCGGGAGGTGAAGCGCCTGCCGGACAGCAAACGCGTGCTGGCGGCGCTCACCGAGATGCGCCGGGAGGGCCACCACCTGGCCGTCGTCGTCGACGAGTACGGCGGCACCGCCGGCATCGTCACCTGCGAGGACCTGGTCGAGGAACTGGTCGGGGAGATCCGGGACGACGAGCACGGCCCGCTCGAACCGGAACCCGCCGGCCTGCCCGCGGTCGTCGACGGCCGGCTCAACCTGACCGACTTCGCCGAGCGCACCGGGGTGCCGCTGCCCGCTGGGCCGTACGAGACGGTCGGCGGGTTCGTGATGGCCGCCCTCGGCCGGCTGCCGGTGGCCGGCGACGAGGTGCCGGTGGCTGTCGACCCGGCCACCGGATCGGTTCCCGCCGATCCGGCCGGCTGGTTGCTGCGGGTGCTCACACTCGACGGCCGGCGGGTGTCCCGCCTGGCGGTCTCCGCCGCACGGCTGCCCGAGCCCCGGCGTGAGGTGAACGGTCCGCTTCCGCCCGTACCCGCCCGATCCACCGGCCCGTCATGACGGACGCCGGGGCTTGCTGACAGAATTGCCGCCATGTCCGACGTACCCGCCCGCCCGCGCGTCTTCTCCGGCATCCAGCCGACGGCCGACTCGTTCCACCTCGGCAACTACCTGGGCGCGCTGCGGCACTGGGTGGCGTTGCAGGACAGCCACGACGCCTACTACTGCGTCGTCGACCTGCACGCGATCACCGCCGGGCACGACCCGAAGGTGCTCAAGCGCCGCAGCCGGGTCGCCGCCGCGCAGTTGTTCGCGCTCGGCCTGGACCCGGAGCGCAGCACGCTGTTCGTGCAGTCGCAGGTGCCCGAGCACTCGCAACTGGCGTGGGTGCTCGGCTGCATCACCGGCTTCGGCGAGGCCGGCCGGATGACCCAGTTCAAGGACAAGTCGCAGAGGCAGGGCAGCGAGCGGGCCAGCGTCGGCCTGTTCACGTACCCGATCCTCCAGGCCGCGGACATCCTGCTCTACCAGGCGAACGCGGTGCCGGTCGGCGAGGACCAGCGACAGCACCTGGAACTCTCCCGCGACCTGGCGCAGCGGTTCAACTCGCTGTTCGGCCGCACCTTCACCGTGCCCTCCCCGCACATCGTGAAGGACACCGCGAAGATCACCGACCTGCAGGATCCGACGGCGAAGATGTCGAAGTCGTCGTCCTCCCCGGCCGGCATCATCGACCTGCTGGAGGATCCGGCCCGCTCGGCCAAGAAGATCCGCTCGGCGGTCACCGACACCGGCCGCGAGATCGTCTTCGACGCCGAGGGCAAGCCGGGCATCACCAACCTGCTGACGATCTACTCCGCGCTCTCCGGCCGGAGCATCGACGACCTGGTCGCCGCGTACGACGGCAAGGGCTACGGCGACCTGAAGAAGGACCTCGCCGAGGTGGTGCGGGAGTTCGTCACGCCGATCCAGGAACGCACGAACGCCTACCTGAACGACCCGGCGCAGCTCGACAAGCTGCTCGTGCGGGGCGCGGAGAAGGCCCGGGTGGTGGCCGCCGGGACGCTGCGGGACGCGTACGAGCGGGTCGGCTTCTTCCCGCCCGTGCGGTTCGAGTAACGGCCCGGACGGGCGGGAACGGGTGACGCAGCCGGTGGCCGGAGGGGTGGCGCGCGACGTGGCGGGCAGTGACACGGCGCCGGGCGGCGCGGACACGATCCAGATCGGGATCGCGGTCGACGTCCCCGAGCCCTGGGGCGGGATGCTCACCCGCCGCAGGGTAGAGGCCGGCGACCCGCTCGCCGTCCCCGCACACGTCACCCTCCTCGGGCCCACCGAGATCCCGGTACGCGCACTGCCCGCCGTCGAGGATCACCTGGGCCGGGTCGCCGCCACGCACCTGCCGTTCACGCTGCACCTGCGCGGCACCGGCACGTTCCGTCCGGTCACCCAGGTGGTCTTCGTGGCGGTGGCGGCCGGGATCAGCGAGTGCGAACTGCTGGCCGCCGCGATCAACTCGGCCCCCGAGCTGCGGCGCGAGCTGCGCTTCCCGTACCACCCGCACGTCACGGTGGCGCAGGACGTGCCGCCCGAGGTGCTCGACAAGGCGTACGAGGATCTGGCCGACTTCTCCGCGTTGTTCCAGGTGGACGCGTTCACGCTGTTCTCGCACAGCGGGGCGACCCGGTGGCAGCCCCGCCGCGACTTCCGGCTCGGCGGCCCGAGCTGAACATCCGACCGGCCGGGGCCCCTCCGCCACGGGCGGAGATCGGCGAGGATGACGGGGTGAACGTCTTCGGCCGGATCGAGGCGGCGGTGGGGCGCCGCATCGACGCGGCCCGGAGCCGCTCGTCGGTCTTCGACCACGTCTGGCGGGCCGGGACGCTCTACGCCGACCTGCTCGCCGGGCGGCTCGCCGCCGCCATCGCGTACTACGGCTTCTTCGCCGTGTTCGCGCTCGCGCTCGTCGCGTACTGGATCTTCGGCGCGGTGCTCCGGGACAACGAGGAGGTCAGCCGCGGCGCGGCCCACTTCCTGGAGGAGAACCTGCCCTTCCTCGACCCGGCGCAGATCGCCGAGAGCAGCGGCACCGTCGGCGTGGTCGGCCTGGTCATCCTGGTCTTCACCGGCATCGGCTGGGTGGAGGCGATCCGCTCCTCGCAGCGGCTGATGTACGGCTTCAACCAGCAGCCCGGCAACCTGGTGGTGCGGCGTCTGGTGGACCTGGGCGTGCTGGTTGCGGTCTTCGTGCTGCTGTTCGTCTCGGTGGCCGCCGTGGACGCGCTGGAGTCGCTGCTGCGCTTCCTGCTGCGCAGCACCGGCTCGGTGGGCCTGACCACCGTCAGCGCGGTGCTGAGCGTGCTCGTCAACGCCGTGCTCGCCGCCGCGCTGCTGCTGGCCGTGCCCCGGCTGCGGATGAGCCGGCGCCGGCTGCGCCCGGCGGTGCTGACCATCGCCGTCGGGATCACCCTGCTCAACACAGTGGGGCGCTACTACGTGGTACGCACCGAGCGGAACCCCGCGTACACCGTGGTCGCCACCGCCGTGGGCCTGCTGCTCTACCTCTACCTGCTCAACCAGCTGGTGCTCTTCGGCGCCGCGCTGGCCGCCACCAGCCGGTACGGCCGGGTGGTGGACCTGGCCGAGGGCGGTGCCCGGGAGGTGGACGTGGAGGCGGACGTGCTCGACGAGGAGACCGAACCGGGCACACCGGGGGGAGCGGGATGAGCGCGCGCATCCGGATCGACGCCGAGTCGGCGGTGCCGCCGTACGAGCAGGTGCGGGCGCAGTTCGCCGCGCGCATCGGCGACGGGCGGCTGCCGGTGGGCACCCGGCTGCCGGCGGTGCGGCAGCTCGCCGCCGACCTGGGGCTGGCGGTGAACACCGTGGCGCGGGCGTACCGGGAGCTGGAGGGCGCCGGCCTGGTGGAGACGCGCGGCCGGCACGGCACCGTGGTCGCCCCCGGCCGGGACGACGCCACCGACCGGCTGCACCGGGCCGCCGCCGAGTACGCCGCCGAGGCGCGTCGCCTGGGCGTCGCGCCGGAGCGGGCGGTCGCCCTGGTCCGTGCGGCGCTGGACGCCGGCACGCGTGGCTGAGTGCGGTCCCCGAAGCGGGGAGAGTCCGATGTTTGCGTTCCCCGAGCCGACGCGCGACGACCATGATGGGCCGGTGGGCGCACTCGTGACACTGGACCTGCCGGACGACTCCCCGATCCGGGGCCTGCCGTGGATCATCACGTTCGGCCCGCTCGGCGCCGAGGACGACTGGGAGCCGGTGGTCTGCGGCCCGTACGAGCGACCGCACGCGCTGGCGCTGGCCGAGGCGGTGGTGGCAGACGAGCAGTTGATGGCGGTGGTGGAGCCGCTGCTGCCGGCGCTCACGCCGGAGGAGATCCGCGGCGAGATCGCGGCCGCGCAGATCGCCGCCGAGGACGAGGCGGCCCAGGTCGACCAGGCGGATCTCTACGGCGACTTCGAGGACGTCATCGACGAGGAGCTGGAACTGGCCGCCGAGCGCGAGCCGGAGCCCGAGCCGGCGAAGGCGCCCGACCGGGAGGAGATCCGGGCCGGGTTCGCCCGGATCGCCGCGCTGCTCACCGCCAAGGGCGGCTGAGAACGCTCGGTCCCGATGGACGCCGGCCCCCCGGGAGCGCACTCCCGAGGGGCCGGGACCACCTCACCCCCCACCACAAGGGGTCGGCAGCCCAGCCGCCCGTCGGCGCGGGGCACAACGGACGGCCAGGTCGTTGGCGGGTTACCCGGCTCAGCGCCGTTCGAACCACGCAGCCGCGTCCACCGGCAGGACGTACCCGTCGCCCCGCTCGGTGAGGTCGGCGCTGGCGACGAGCGGACGGCCGTGGCCGCTCACCGTCACGTCGGCGCCGCTGATGTTCACCACGCAGGTCACCTCGGCGTCCCCGGCGGCGCGGCGGAACGCCAGGACACCGGGCTCGGTCTCCAGCCAGGTGATGCCGTCCAGTCCGGCCAGCGCCGGGTGCTCGTGCCGGATGCGCAGCGCGGTCCGGTACAGCTCCAGCGTCGAGCCGGGCATCCCGGTCTGGGCGGCCACCGACAGCGACCGCCAGGTCGCCGGCGCCGGCAGCCAGCTCAGCTCGCTGCCGTCCGGTCCGAAGCCGTACGGGGGCAGCTCGCCGCCCCACGGGATCGGCACGCGGCAGCCGTCCCGGCTCTCCCCGGTACGCCGGAACGCCGGATCCTGGCGCAGCTCGTCGGGGAGGTCCAGCACCTCCGGCAGGCCCAGTTCCTCGCCCTGGTAGACGTACGCGCAGCCGGGCAGCGCGAACATCAGCAGCGCGGCGGCGCGGGCGCGGCGCAGGCCGACCTCGCCGTCGCCGTACCGGGTGACGTGCCGCTGCCGGTCGTGGTTGGAGAGCACCCAGGTGGTCGGCGCGCCCACGATCGTGGACTCGGCCAGCGCCGTGTCGATCACCTTGCGGAACGAGTCGGCCGACCAGGTGGCGTCGAGGAAGTCGAAGCTGAACGCCTGGTGCAGTTCGTCCGGGCCGATGTAGCGGGCCAGCCGCTGCGGCGTCTCGGCCCACGCCTCGGCGACCGCCATCCGGCCGCCCGGGTAGCTGTCCAGGATCGGCCGCCAGGCGCGGTAGATGTCGTGCACCTCGTCCTGGTCGAAGTACGGCAGCCGGCCCTTGCCCAGCAGCTCGGACTGGCGCTGGCCGGTGGTCATCGAGTTGAAGCCGACGTCCGGCAGGCCCTCCGCCTTGATCATCCCGTGCGCCACATCGATCCGGAAGCCGTCCACGCCCCGGTCCAGCCAGAAGCGCAGCACGTCCTCGAACTCGGCCCGCACCTCCGGATGGCGCCAGTTCAGGTCGGGCTGGGCCGGGTCGAACAGGTGCAGGTACCACTGGCCGTCGACCACGCGCGTCCACGCCGGGCCGCCGAAGATGCTCTCCCAGTCGTTCGGCGGCAGCTCACCCTGCTCGCCCTTGCCGTCGGCGAACAGGTAGCGCTCGCGCTCCGGTGAGCCCGGTCCGGCGGCGAGCGCGGCGGCGAACCACGGGTGCGCGCTGGAGGTGTGGTTCGGCACCATGTCCACGATGATCCGCAGGCCGAGCGCGTGCGCGTCGGTGATCATCTCGTCGAAGTCGGTCAGGTTGCCGAACAGCGGGTCGACGTCGCGGTAGTCGGCCACGTCGTAGCCGGCGTCGACCTGCGGCGAGGTGTAGAACGGCGTCAGCCAGAGCGCGTCCACGCCGAGGTCGCGCAGGTACGGCAGACGCTGCCGGATGCCCTGGAGGTCACCCACACCGTCGGAGTTCGCGTCGGCGAAGCTGCGGACGTACACCTGGTAGACGACAGCGGACCGCCACCAGTCGTCGTCGGCGGTGCGTGGGGTGGTGCTGGGGGCGGAGGTCATCGCTGTCGATCCCGTTCTGTGGCGGCTTCTGGTGCGGCGCAGGGTGTCTGAGCAGAATGCCGCCATTGCACTGCAAGAGTCAAGCATTCCTTGCGCAAGAAATGACAGCCATCACCCGCCCTCGCCCCGAAACCCTCTCCCGAATCCCGGGACC